>JAEUHO010000027.1 GCA_016795345.1 Planctomycetia bacterium
GCGCGATCCGGTCCTGCGCCTCGAGCAGCACGAGGTTGCGCGCCTTCTTCGTCTCCTCGGGGACGTCGTCGTCGAGGGTCCGCGCCGCGAGCGTGTTGGGGCGGACGCTGTACTTGAAGACGTACGCCTGCACGGGCCGCACCTCCTCGAGCAGGCGGAGCGTGGCGTCGAACTCCGCGTCGGTCTCGCCGGGGAACCCGACGATGAAGTCCGACGTGATCTCGACGCCCGGGACGTGGCGGCGCGCCCACGCGACCACCTCGCGGTACCCGTCGGCGGTGTACGTCCGCTTCATGCGGCGGAGGACCGTGTCGGAGCCCGACTGCGCGGGGATGTGGAGCCACGGCATGACCTTCGGCACGGCGCCGAAGCGGCGCATCATGTCCTCGGTCATGTCGAACGGGTTGCTGGTGAGGAACCGCAGCCGGTCGAGCCCGTCGAACCGCGCGGCCTCCTCGAGGAGCGCGCAGAGGCCGCCCTCGTCGGGGCGGTCCTTGCCGTAGGTGTTGATGTTCTGGCCGAGGAACGTCACCTCGCGGACGCCGTCGGCGACCAGGCGCTCGACCTCGCGCAGCACGTCGGCCTTCGGGCGCGAGACCTCGCGGCCCCGCGTGAACGGGACGATGCAGTAGGTGCAGACGTGGTCGCACCCGCGCATCACGGTGACGAACGCGCGGTGGTGGTGCTCGCGGACCGAGATCTCGCGGTCGGCGTCGGGCAGGTGCTCGGGCGCGGGCCGGCGGTCGGTGCGGAGGATCCGGCCGCCGCGGCGCTCGAGGTCGTCGAGGTCCTCGACGACGTGGCGGAAGCTGCTGGTGCCGAGCACGAGGTCGACGAACGGGGCCCGGCGCGCGATCTCGCCCTTCACGCGCTGCGCCATGCAGCCGAGGACGCCGATGCGGAGGGACGGCCGGGCGACCTTGAGCGGCCGGTACGTGCCCAGGAGGCTCCAGACCTTGTCCTCGGCGTGCTCGCGGACCGAGCACGTGTTCACGAGGATCACGTCGGCGTCGGCCGCGTCGTCGGTGCGGGCGTAGCCGCGGCGGGCGAGGTCGCCGAGGACCAGCTCCGCGTCGAGCTCGTTCATCTGGCAGCCGAAGTTGACGAGGTGGACGCGGCGTCCCGTGCGCGGGGCGGCGAGGTCGGCCGGGACGGGGGCGGTCGGAGCGGTCACGGGGCCCATGAAACGCCGGGGGGCAGGGTGCGCAAGGGCGGACCGGTCAGAAACCCGCGGCCGGCGCGACCGGCTCGGGCGGGAGCTCGCGCAGGAGGCGCCGGGCCTCGGCGGCGCAGGCCACGGCGCGGCGGTCGCGGGCGCGCCGCGCCCCGCGCGACGGTCGCTCGAGCGCGGCCGCCCGGGCCAGGGCGCGGCGGGCCTCGCGTTCGAAGCCCGACGCGAGGAACGAGCGGCCCACCTCGAGGTACCCCTCCGCGGCGCCGCCCGACGGGTACATCCGGGCGTAGAGGCCCTCGAGGCCGCCCTCCTCGAACACGCCGCGCGTGAGCCGCTCGCCGAAGAGGTACGCGCTCCGGATCACGACGCGGTCGCGCCCCCACGCGGGGAGGACCTCCTCGATGAGCCGGAGCCCGTCGGCGAACAGCTTCCGGATGCGACGGAGGCGCGTCGGGTAGTAGCCGCTGACCTCCTCGAACATCTGCGCGTACCGCCGGCGGTCGGAGAGGTCGCGGAACCGGACGACGGAGAGATGCTCCTCGAGGAGGATCGAGAGCTCGTGGAACGCGTGGCTCGCGACGGTGTCGAGCGGGTCCACGGCGCCCTGCTCGCGGAAGAGGGCGTGGGCCGCGGCGCGCAGCGACGCGAAGCGGACGTCGCGCAGGTGCTGGAGGCGCTTCGGGTGGAACAGGGTGGCGAGGTCCCCCGCCGGGAGCGACAGGTCGTCGCGGTGGACGCCGGCCTCGCGGGCGAACCGCAGCACGCGCGCCTCGTACCGCGCGAACACGGCCAGGAACGACCGGCGGCTCGCGAAGAACGCGACCAGGAAGTCCCACGCGCGGGTGCCGTCCACGGAGGGGGCCGGAGCGGGAGCGTCGGGGGTCATGGGCGGCGCACCGCGGGGACGGCCCGCGCGCCCGTTCGGGTCGCGCCGGCCCGGACGCGCCGCCCGGCGACGGGTCGGGAGCGGGACGCACGGCGACGAGCGCCCCCTCGCGGCCCGTCCGCGCGGCGGCGCGCGGGTCGGGACCGGAGGGACGCGGCCGGCAGCGAGCGCGCCGGCGCCACGGGCCTCGCGTCAGGCCTTCGCGGCCGCGGCCTTGGCCGCCTTCGTCGCCTTCTTGGCCTCGGCGGAGCCCTCGGCGGGCGCCTCGGGGGCCGCGACCGGCTTGTCGACGAGCTCGAAGATCGCGCGCGGCGCGTTGTCGCCGACCTGGTTCTTCCAGTCGCGGACGACGCGGGTGTACCCGCCGGGGCGGTTGCAGCGCGGGGCGATCTCGGTCAGCAGGCGGCGCAGGGCCACCTTGTCCGGGATGTCGCGGGCGATCGTGCGGACCTGGTGGAGCCACGCGCCCTTGTCCTTCGCGTCGCGGGCCACGACGGCCTTGCGGGCGCGCGTGATCAGGCGCTCGACGAAGCCGCGGACGGCCTTGGCCTTCGTCGGCGTCGTGACGATGCGGTCGTGGAGGAACAGGCTGCGGGCCAGGTTCCGCCGCAGGGCGAGGCGGTGCTGGGTATCGACGTTTAGGGACTTGCCGGCGACCAGGTGACGCATGACGAACCTTCCCGCGCCGGACGCTGTCCCGGCCGCTACGACTCGATACCGGCCTCGTCGGAGGCCCTAGGCTTCCTTGCCCCGCGAGGGGCTACTTCGACCCGAGGACGGACGCCACGTCCATCCCGAACGACAGCTCCATCGCCTGCAGCTTCTTCTCGACCTCCTTGATGGAGGTGCGCCCGAAGTTCTTCAGCTTGAGCAGCTGCTCCTCGGTGCGGCCCACGAGCTCGCCGACGGTCTGGATCCCCTCCGCCTCGAGGGCGTTGCCCGCGCGGACGGAGAGATCGAGCGACGACACGGGGAGCGCGAGCTTGCGACGGAGGTCGTCGGACCCCTCGCCGCCGGCGGCCGGGCCGCCCGCGGCGACGGCCGCGGCCGGGGCCGACGGCGACGCGCCCGGGGTGCCGAGCTCCTTGCCCACGTCGAAGAAGTGGATGAACGGGTTGAGGTGCTTGCGGTAGATCTTGCCGGCCTCGACCAGCGCCATCTCCGGCGTCACCGTGCCGTCCGTCCAGAGCTCGATGACCAGGCGGTCGTAGTTGGTCATCTTGCCGACGCGCGTGTTCTCGGTGCGGTACCGGACGCGCTGCACGGGGGAGAAGATCGCGTCGAGCGGGATCTGGCCGATCTCGTGCTCCTCGCGGGCGTTCTCCTCCTGCGTGACGTAGCCGCGGCCCTTCTTCACCTCGATCTCGGCCTCGAAGGCCCGGTCGGTGGTGAGGGTCGCGATCACGAGGTCCTTGTTGACGACCTCGCAGTCGCTGCCGCACTTCACGTCGGCGCCGGTCACCTGGCCCGGGCCGCGCTTCTCGATCGTGAGCACCTTCGGCTCGTCCGAGTGGAAGCGGATCCGCAGGCGCTTCAGCGCGAGGACGACGTCGGTGACGTCCTCCTTCATGCCGTCGAGGCTGCTGAACTCGTGCTTCACGCCCTGGATCTTCACGGACGTGACCGCGGTCCCCTCGATCGAGGACAGGAGGACGCGCCGGAGGCCGTTGCCCACGGTCACGCCGAACCCGCGCTCGAAGGGCTCCGCCACGAACTTGGCGTACGTGTCGGTGCGGGTCGCCGGGTCGGCGACCACCTTCGTCGGGAGCTCCAGATTCCGCCAGCGGATCCGCATCGGTACCTCCGTGTCTCTCGAGTCGTCGGCTCCGGTGGACGTACCGGACCAGACAGGCCCGCGCCCGTCGCGTCGCCGGGGACCGCCGGACCCGCCGCGACCACGCGGCGACCCCGGCGATCCCCCTCTCGCCGCTAGAGCGAGCAGAACTCCACGATCAGCTGTTCGTTGACTTCCAGGGGGACGTCCCGCCGCGTCGGCAGACCCGTCACCTTCCCCTCGAGGGCCGCGTCGTCGCGGGTGAGCCAGGCGGGGACGTGGCGGGCGCGCTCCTCGAACGAGCGCTTCACCGCGGCCTTGGCCGACTCCCGCTTGCCCGGCGTCACGACGTCGCCGACGGACACGAGGGCCGACGGGATGTCCATGCGCTTGCCGTTCAGGTTGATGTTGCCGTGCGCGATCATCTGGCGCGCGGTGGCGCGCGACGACGCGAGGCCCAGCAGGTACGCCACGTTGTCGAGCCGGCGCTCGAGCAGGACGAGCAGCGTCTCGCCCGTGTTGCCGTCGCGGCGGGCCGCCTCGCGGAACACGCGCTGGAACTGGCGCTCGGTGAGGCCGTAGTAGCGCTTCACCTTCTGCTTCTCGCGGAGCTTCATGCCGTAGTCGGTGTGCTTCATCCGCCGGAACTCGTGCATCCCGGGGACCTTCTCGCGCTTCTTCACCGCGCACTTGACCGTGTCGCAGCGGTCGCCCTTGAGGAAGAGCTGCACGCCTTCGCGGCGGCAGAGGCGGCACTTCGGACCGATAGACCGAGCCATGTGAGGTACGAGACTCCTGTTGCGGCGGGCGTCGGGGCGGCCACGGGGGCCGGTCCCGACCGGAGGGAACGGTGGACGGGGCTAGACGCGGCGGCGCTTGCGGGGACGGCAGCCGTTGTGCGGCAGCGGCGTGACGTCCTCGATCGCGCGGATCTTGAGGCCACGGGCCTGGAGGCTGCGGATCGCGGACTCGCGCCCGGTGCCCGGCCCCTTGACGCGCACGTCCACCTCGCGGACCCCCATCTTGAGGGCCTTCTCGGCGGCGCGCTCGGCCGCGCGCTGCGCGGCGAACGGCGTGGACTTACGCGACCCCTTGAAACCGATGGTCCCGGCGGAGTCCCAGCAGAGGGTCTCCCCGTTCGGGTCGGTGAAGGTGACGATCGTGTTGTTGAACGAAGCCTGCACGTGCACGACGGCGCGCGGCACGTTTCGACGAATCTTCTTCTTGCCCGCCATGCGGCCTCCTGCCCGACGGGATCCCGGGCGCCTCGAGGGATCTCGAGGGGCCCGACGGATTCGACGGGGGGGTCGTTGAGGAAACCTTGAGGGTAGCGGAGCCGCCGCCCTCGACAACTTTGGGCACGGGCGTTGCCGAGGGACACCCCCCGGACGACCGGGGGATCCCCCGGCCCGCCCGCGCACGGCGGTGGTTTACCGCAGCTCCTTCACGCTCTTCTTGCCGGCCACCGTCTTACGCGGGCCCTTCCGGGTGCGGGCGTTGGTCCGGGTGCGCTGGCCGCGGACCGGGAGGCCACGGCGGTGCCGGATCCCCCGGTAGCAGGCGATCTCCTTCAGGCGGGAGATGTTCTGCTGGACCTGCCGGCGGAGGTTGCCCTCCACCACGTAGTTCTTCTCGATCTCGGTCGTGATCCGAGCGAGCTCGTCGTCCGTCAGGTCCTTGACGCGACGCTGGGGGTTGACCCCCACCGCCTCCAGGATGTCGAACGCGGTCTTCTTGCCGATCCCGTGGACGTAGGTCAGGGCGACCCAGGTCACCTTCTCGTTGGGGATGTCGACGCCGACGATGCGGGCCATTGCGGGAAACCTCCGGGGGTGCTTCGGGGACCGGGGCCTAGCCCTGGACCTGCTTGTGGCGCACGTCGGTGCAGATCACCCGCACCTTGCCGTGGCGGCGGATGATACGGCACTTCTCGCACATGCGACGAACGGACGAACGGACCTTCATGGCGTTGCTCCTCCCTCCGGGGCCTACTCGCGGTAGACGATGCGGCCCTTGGAGAGATCGTAGGGACTCATCTCGACGGTCACCCGGTCCCCGGGGAGGATCCGGATGAAGTTCATGCGCATCTTGCCCGACACGTGGGCGAGGATGCGGTGGCCGTTCTCGAGCTCGACGACGAACATGGCGTTCGGCCGGGCCTCGACCACCTTCGCTTCCAGCCGGAGGGCGTCTTCCTTCGGCATGTCAGACCCTCGTCAGGACCATGGGTCCGTCCTTGGTGATGGCGATCGTGTCCTCCCAGTGCGCGGACAGCGAGCCGTCCTGCGTCACCACGGTCCAGTCGTCGTCCAGCGTGCGGACGTCGGCGGCGCCGGCGTTGAGCATGGGCTCGATGGCGATGCAGAGGCCCTCGCGGAACACGAGGTCCCGCTTGAGGGTCGCCGCGTCGACGTAGTTGGGGACCGAGGGGTCCTCGTGCATCCGGGTGCCGATGCCGTGGCCGGAGTACTCGCGGACCAGCGTGAAGCCCCGGGCCTCGGCGAGGGACTGCACGGCCCGGCCGACGTCGGAGAGCTTCTTGCCGGGCACGCACATCTCGACCGCGGCCTCGAGGCACTCGCGGGTGGTCTCGACGAGGCGCCGGGCCTCGGCGGTGACCTTGCCGACGCAGATCGTCGCGGCGTTGTCCCCCACGTAGCCCTTGAGGCGCGCGCCGACGTCGATGCCGACGATGTCGCCCTCCTTGAGGCGGCGACCGCTGGGGATGCCGTGCACGACCTGCTCGTTCACGCTGATGCAGGACGACGCGGGGTACCCGTGGTAGCCCTTGAACTCCGGGGTGGCGCCGTGCGCGCGGATGACGCGCTCGACCTCGGCGTCGATGTCGAGCGTCGACACGCCGGGCTTCACCATCGCGCGGGCGGCGTCGAGGGCGAGGCGCGCGACGCGGCCGGCCTCGCGCATCGTCTCGATCTCGCGGGGGGACTTGTACACGATCATCGCGCCCGGCCGCCGGTGCGTCCCGCGACGGCCGCCTTCGTGAGGGCCTCGACCTGGTCCATGCTCCCCGAGGCGTCCACCTCGGCGAGCAGGCCCGCGGCGCGGTAGCGGGCGACCAGCGGCTCGGTCTGCGCGCGGTAGACGCGCAGCCGCTCGCGGATCACCGGCTCGGTGTCGTCCGACCGGCCGCGCCCGAGGGAGCGGCGGACGATCTCCTCGTCGCCGAGGACGTAGTAGACGACGGCCTGCAGCGCGCGGTCCCGGCCGAGCTCGCGGTCGAGCGCGTCGGCCTGCGGGATCGTGCGGGGGAACCCGTCGAGCAGGAACCCCTTCGCCGCGTCCTTCGCCTCGAGGCGCTCGCGGACGAGCCCGATCACGAGGTCGTCCGGCACCAGCTTGCCCGCGTCCATGATCGGCTTCGCCCGGAGCCCCAGGGGGGTGCCGGCGGCGACGGCGGCACGGAGGAGGTCGCCGGTCGAGAGGTGGACCACGCCCTCACGGGCGCAGAGCCTCGCGGCCTGCGTTCCCTTGCCACAACCGGGGGGGCCGAGGAGGACGAGACGCATCGGTCAGCTCTTGTCGGCCTCGCCGCCCATGAAGCCCTCGTAGCGGCGCATGAGCAGGTGGCTGTTGAGCTTGTCGACGAGGTCCAGGGCGACGCTCACGACGATCAGGATCGACGTGCCGCCGAGGAACTGCGCGATCTGGGGCGCCGCGTCCGCGCCGGCGCGACGGGCGAGCCAGCTCGGGACGAGCGTGATCACCGCCAGGAACGTGGCCCCCGCGAGCGTCATGTGGGTCATGACCTTCTGCAGGAAGTCCGCGGTGTGGCGGCCGGGCCGGATGCCGGGGATGAAGGAGCCGCTCTCCTTCATGTTCTTCGACATCTCGGCCGGGTTGAACATCAACGACGTCCAGAAGTACGAGAAGAAGTAGATCAGGGCGACGTCGAGCACCGTGTAGAACCACGAGCCGTACCCGAAGATCCCGTCGAGCCACTTCCAGCCGAGGCCGGAGCTGATCATCTGGGGGAACGCGAGGAGGCTCGAGGAGAAGATCACCGGCATCACGCCGGCCTGGTTGACCTTCACGGGCAGGAAGTGGCGCTGGCCGCCGAAGACGCGCTTGCCGCGGACCAGCTTCGCGTACTGGACGGGGATCTTGCGGGTGCCCTTGGTGATGTAGACCACCACCACGACCACGCCGATGAACAGCGCGACGAGGACGAGGGGCGTGAGCGGCGACGGATGGTGCTTGACCATCGACATCACGCTCTGCGGCAGGCGCGCGATGATGCCCGCCATGATCAGCAGCGAGATGCCGTTGCCGATGCCGTGCTCGGTGATCTGCTCGCCGATCCACATCAGGACGATCGTGCCCGCCGTCAGGGCGAGCATGCCGGCCATGGCCGCGCCGAAGCCCGGGGCGAGGAGGCGCTGGGCGCCGTAGCCCTCCATCACCGACTCGGCCTGGTACACGTTGTGGACGACGATCCACGCCTGGATGATCGCCAGGGGCACGGTGGCGAACCGGGTCCACTGGTTGATCCGGCGCTGGCCCGCCGAGCCCTCCTTCGCGACCGCCTCGAGGCTCGGCACGACCTTCACCAGCAGCGAGAAGATGATGCTCGCGCTGATGTACGGCATGATGCCGAGGCTGAACAGCGCGCAGCCGGCGATGCCGCCGCCCGAGAGCATGTTCACCATCACGAGGAAGTCGGTCCCCTCCTCGCCCGCCGCCAGCAGCTTGCCGAGGAACGGCATGTTCGTGCCCGGCAGGGGCACGTTCATCCCGACCCGGTAGAGCACCAGGAACAGGAAGGTCACCCACAGCCGGTGACGGATGTCGGGGACGCGGAAGAGGTTGAACAGGCGGCCGACCATCCCTATTCCTTGTCCTTCTTCGGAGCCGGGGGCTTGGGAGCGCCGGCGGGCTTCGTGGACTTGGCGGCCTTCGCGGCCTTGGCCGGAGCGGCCTTCTTCGGCTTGCCGGCCTTCGCGGCCTCGGCCTTGTAGGCCTCGACCTTGACGGCGCGCTTCTTGACCTGGACCTCGCGACGGGCGACGCCCGCCTCGAGACGCGCGCGCGCGTCGCCCGCGACCACCTCGAGGGTGCCGCCGGCCTTCTCGATCTTGGCCCGGGCGCCGGCGCTGGCCGCGTCGGCCTTCACCTTGAGCGCCTTCGCGATCTCGCCGTCGCCGAGGAGCTTCCACAGGGTGGCGCTCTTCGGGACGAGGCGCGCCGCGCGGAGCGCGTCGATGTCGACCGTCGCGCCCGCGGCGAAGGCCGCCTCGAGCGCCCGGACGTTGACGCCCTCGAAGCGGAGGCGGAACGCGTGGTTGCTGAAGCCCTTCTTCGGCAGCCGGCGGTACAGCGGCATCTGGCCGCCCTCGAACCGCGAGCGGAACTGGGTGCCGGACCGGCGGCCCGCACCCTTCTCGCCGCGACCGGAGGTCTTGCCGAGGCCCGAGCCCCAGCCGCGACCGACGCGACGCCGGTCGATGCGGGGGACCTTGATGGAGTAGACGTCCTGGAGGTTCATCGGAGCTCCACGCCGCGGGCCCGCGCGACCTGGTCGCGCGTCCGCAGCCGCATCAGGCCGTCGAAGGCGGCCTTCACGAGGTTGACGGCCGTGGTCGAGCCGTAGGCCTTCGTCAGGACGTCCTTGACGCCCGCGGCCTCGAGGATCGACCGGGCGCCCTGGCCGGCGATACAGCCGGTGCCGGGGGCCGCCGGCATGATCTTCACGGTGGACGAGCGGTAGCGGCCGATGACGGCGTGCGGGACCGTCGTGCCGACGACCGCGATCCGGACGAGCCGCTTCTTGGCGTCGGCGACGGCCTTCTCGACCGCCGGCGGCACCTCGTTCGCCTTGCCGAACCCGACCCCCACCGTGCCCTCGTGGTCGCCCACGACGACGAGCGCGGAGAAGCCGAAGCGGCGGCCGCCCTTCATGACCTTGGCCGAGCGGTTCACCTTGACGACGGTCTCGGTGAGCGTGCGTCCCTCGGGGGAGACGAAGTCGATCTCGCGACGCATTCCTGCAGTCCTCTCCGGCACCCGGCGGGCGCCTACACCGTGCTCGAGAGCCCGTGCTCGGTAGACCGGGCTCCGCTAGACCGAGATACCGGCGGCGCGGACCGCGTCCGCCACCGCCTTGACGCGACCGTGGTACTTGAACGGGCCCCGGTCGAACCGGACGGCCTTGACGCCGAGCGCCGCGGCGCGGCGGGCGAGGTCCTCGCCGGCGGCCTTGGCGGCCGCGACGTTGGCCGTCTTGGGCCCGAGGTCGAGGGCCTTCGTGGACGCGCTCGCCAGCGTCTTGCCGGCGGCGTCGTCGATCAGCTGGAGCCACACGTGCTTCTGCGTGCGGTGCACGGAGAGACGCGGGCGGTCGGCGGTGCCACGGACCTTCGCGCGGACGCGATAGGCGCGGGACTGGCGACGCTTGGCGAGACGCTTCTGCAGCTTCACGGGCTACTTCTCCCCGCCCACGAAGGACTTGCCGGCCTTCTGGACGACCACCTCGCCGACGTACCGCACGCCCTTGCCCTTGTAGGGCTCCGGCGGACGGTTGCGGCGGATCTCGGCGGCGAACTGGCCGACGAGCTGCTTGTCGTGACCGCGGATGATGACCAGGGTCGGCTGCGGGCACTCGACGGTGAGGCCCTTGGGGACCTCGATCACCACCGGGTTGCAGTAGCCGAGGTTGAGCGTCAGGGTCTTGCCGGCGAGCTTCGCCTGGTAGGACACGCCGACGATCTCGAGGCGCTTCTCGAAGCCCGTGGACACGCCGTCCACCATGCTCTTGAGGAGCGCGCGGTAGAGGCCGTGCCGGGCGCGGTGCGACTGCTCGTCGCCCGCGCGGGTGAGCACCACCTGCGAGCCCTCGACCTTGGCGCTGACGCCGCCGTCGAGGGTGCGGGAGAGCTCGCCCTTCGGGCCCTTGACCTTGAGGGTCGGGCCGTCCACGGACACGGTGACGCCCGCGGGGATCGAGACGGGGATCTTGCCGATGCGCGACATGGGGTCACCAGACCTCGCAGAGGATCTCGCCGCCGACGCCCTGGGCACGGGCCTCGCGGTCGGAGAAGACGCCGCGGCTCGTCGAGAGCACGCAGATGCCCAGGCCGTTCAGGATCCTGGGGAGCTCGCGCACGCCCTTGTAGGCGCGACGCCCGGGCTTGCTCACGCGCCCGATGGACGAGATGACGGGGTTGCCGTCCACGTCGTACTTGAGGTAGACGCGCAGGCCGGGGCGGCCGTCCACGCCGTCCGAGGTCCGGACGTCCTCGACGTAGCCCTCGCGCTTGAGGACCTCGGCGACGGACTTCACGAACCTCGACGGACGGACGTCCACCGAGGAGGCGCGGACGCGGATCCCGTTGCGGATCCGGGTCAGGAGATCGGAGATCGGATCGGTCATCGACATGGGTGGGCGCCTCCTACCACGAGGCCTTGCGAGCGCCGGGGATCTCGCCGCGCAACGCCATCTGGCGGAAGCACACGCGGCAGGCCCCGAACTTGCGATAGAACGCGCGACGGCGACCGCAGAACTGGCAGCGGTTGTAGCGGCGCGTCGAGAACTTCGGCGTCCGCTGCTGCTTGACGATCAGACAGGTCCTAGCCACGGGTACCGACCTCCTCGCGCTCGAAGGGGAAGCCGAACTCCTCGAGCAGGGCGCGACTGGCCGCGTCCGAGCCGCCGGAGATCGTCATGGTCACGTTGAGGCCCGAGAGGCCCTCGGTCTTCTCGACCTCGATCTCGGGGAACACCGACTGTTCCGCGATGCCGAGGCTGTAGTTGCCGCGCCCGTCGAACTTCGTCGGGCAGCCGCGGAAGTCGCGGATGCGGGGGATGACCACCGAGATCAGGCGGTCCATGAACTCGTAGGCCCGGGCGCCGCGGAGGGTGACCTTCGCGCCGATCGGCATCCCGTCGCGGACCTTCCACTGGGCCACCGACGTCTTGGCGAGGGTGACCACGGCCTTCTGGCCGGCGATGGTCGTCAGGCTCTGGGCGGCGGTCTCGACGAGCTTCTTGTTCTCGACGGCCTGGCCGACGCCCATGGACAGGGTGACCTTCAGCAGCCGGGGCAGCGCCAGGTCGTTGTCGACCTTGAGGCGCGTCGCGAGCCGCGGACGGATCTCCTTGCGGTAGCGCTCGAGCAGACGGGGAGTCGCGGTGACGGCCACGGGCTAAGCCTCCGAGCCCTTCGAGCCACGGCCCTTGGCCGCGACGTCGAGGGAGGCGCCGCTCTTGCGGGCGACGCGGACCTTGGCGCCGTCGACGACCTTCGCGGAGACGCGCGTCGGCGCGTCCGTCGTCGGGTCGACGGGCATGAGCGTGCTGAGCCACATCGCCGCCTCGCGGCGGATGCGGCCGCCCTGCGGGTGCTTCTGGCTCTTGCGCAGGTGCTTGTAGACGAGCCGGACGCCCTCGACGAGCGCCTTGCCCTCGTCGGGGAGCACGCGCAGGACCTTGCCGCGCTTGCCCTTCTCGGCGCCCGAGCGGACGACGACGAGGTCGCCCTTCTTGATGCGCGCCATCACACCACCTCCGGCGCCAGGGAGACGATCTTCATGAAACCCTTGTTGCGGAGCTCCCGGGCGACCGCGCCGAAGATGCGGGTGCCGCGCGGGTTCTTCTCCTCGTCCACGAGGACGATGGCGTTGCTGTCGAACCGGACGTACGAGCCGTCCGAACGACGCGTGTTGTTGCGGGTCCGGACGACCACGCCGCGCACGACCGCGCCGGCCTTGATCTCGGACGAGGGGAGGGCCTTCTTCACGGAGGCCACGACGATGTCGCCGACCTCGGCGAAACGGCTGTTGCCGCGGCCCAGCACCTTGATGGCGCAGCAGAGCTTCGCCCCGGTGTTGTCGGCCACGTCCAGCCACGTGCGCATCTGGATCACGAGTTCACCTCCCCCGCCGGGGCGGACGCCGCCGGCTTCGGGGCCTGCTTGCCGGGCAGGGAGGCGATCTCCTCCTCGCCGCGGACGGCGACCACGCGCGCGGCCGAGACCACGCGGACCAGGCGCCAGTGCTTCGTCTTGGACAGACGGCGGGCGAAGGAGATCTCGACGGTGTCACCCATCTTCGCCTTGCCGTGCTCGTCGTGGGCCTTGTAGACCTCGATGCGGGTCGTGATCTTGCCGTACTTCGGATGGCGGACCTTGTCCGTCACCTGGACGGAGATGGTCTTCGTCATCTTGTCGGAGATCACGAGGCCGATCACCGTGCGGCGCGGGGTGCGCGTGGTCGTCGTCGCCATGGCTACGTCACTCCTTCGCCGCGGCCGGCTCGCCGGCGCGCCCGAGCTCGCGCTCGCGCAGGATCGTGTTGATGCGGGCCACCTCGCGCCGCGTGCGGCGGAGGAACCCACGGTCGGTCTTCTCCTCGGTGCCGCCCTTGAAGCGGCGGTCGAAGACCTCCTTGTTGAGCCGGGCGATGTCGGCGCGCAGGTCCTCGGACCCGCGCTTCCGGACCTCGTCCGCCTTGCTCTTGGTCGTCTTCACGCCCCGTGCCTCCGTCGCACCATCCGGGTCCTCACCGGCAGCTTGTGCGACACCTTGTTGAAGGTCTTGCGCGCGACCTCCTCGGTCACGCCGCCGAGCTCGAACAGCACCGTGCCCGGCTTGACCACCGCGCACCAGTAGTCGGGCTCGCCCTTGCCGGTGCCCATTCGGGTCTCCTCGGGGGTCGAGGTCACCGACTTGTGCGGGAAGATGCGGATGAACAGGCGGCCGTCCGGCGCGCCGCGGACGGCGGCGACGCGGCAGGCCTCGATCGTGTTGGCCGGGATCCACGCCGGCATGAGGGACTGGAGGCCCCACTCGCCGAACGAGACCACGTTGCCCCGCTGGGCCACGCCCTTGATCTTCCCGCGCTGCGACTTGCGGAACTTGACCCGCTTCGGCATCGTCGCCATGTCAGCTGCCCTCCTGGCGCACGGGCTCGGCCTTCGGGAGGGTGCCGGTGTAGACCCAGCACTTCACGCCGATGGTCCCGTAGGTCGTCTTCGCGGTGGCCGTCCCGTAGTCGATGGCGGCCTTGAGCGTGGACAGCGGGATCGAGCCGCGGATCTGCTTCTCGATGCGGGCGATCTCGGCGCCGCCGAGGCGGCCGCCCACCTGCAGCTTGATGCCCTTGGCCCCGCGCTCCATCGTCTGCTGGATCGCGCGCTTCATGGTGCGGCGGAACGACGCGCGCTTCATGAGCTGCTCGGCGACGCCCTCGGCGACCAGCGTCGCGTTGAGCTCCGGCTTCGGGATCTCGAGGATGTCGAGGCCGACCTTGCGCTTGAGCATGCCCTCGAGGCGCGTCTTGAGCTCCTCGGCCTTCACGCCCTTGCGGCCGATCAGGATGCCGGGCTTCGCCGTGTGGACGATCACGCGCAGGGCGTCGGCCTTGCGCTCGATCTCGACCTTCGGGATGCCCGCGCCCGCGAACTCCTTCTTGACGAACTCGCGGATGACGCGGTCCTCCTTCAGGAGGCGCGCGAAGTCCTTCTTGGGCGCGTACCAGCGGCTCGACCAGTCGAGGTAGATGCCGGTGCGGAACCCGATGGGATGGGTCTTCTGGCCCACGTGTTACTCCTTCACCGGGGCCGGCGACGCGTCGCTCTTGCCCTTCTTGGTGCTCTTCTTGCCGGCACCCTTGCCGGCGATCTCCGCCTCGGCGAGCGTCACGATCAGGTGCGACGTGCGCTTGCGGATGGGGAACGCGCGGCCCATGGCGCGGGCCATGAAGCGCGGGCGGCCACCGAGCAGCGGGCCGCCGTCCACGCGGATCTCCGCCACGACGAGCTTGCCGAGCTTGACCTCGAGGTCGTTGCTGGCCGTCGCCTTCGCGGACAGGATGACCTTGCGGAACATCGGCGACGCGCGACGGGGCTGGAACTCGAGGATCGAGAGGGCCTCGTCCACGGGCTTGCCGCGCACCAGGTCGGCGACCGGGCGGGCCTTGAACGGCGAGATCCGCGCGTGGCGGTGGATCGCCGTGAACTGCTTGCCGACGATGCGGATCAGGCCGCGATCCTTGCGGGACACGGGAGGCCTCCTACTTCTTGCCGGCGTCAGCGGGCGCCGTCTCGGTGACACGCGTGGAGTGCGCCCGGAAGATGCGCGTCGGGGCGAACTCGCCGAGCTTGTGCCCGACCATGTCCTCCGTCACGTACACCTTCACGAAACGGTTCCCGTTGTGGACCATGAACGTGTGGCCCACGAACTCCGGGACGATGTCGCTGCGACGGGCCCACGTCTTGATGGGCTCGCGCTTGGACCCGCCCGAGGACTTCTCGACGCGAGCGAAGAGCTTCGCGTCCACATAGGGGCCCTTCTTGAGGCTACGGCCCATGGACTACCTCCCGACCTGCGGGCCGCGACGGCGACCGCGCACGATGAAGCGGCTCGAGTTCTTCTTGCGCTTGCGGGTGTTGCCGCCCTTCGACAGCACGCCCCACTTCGACACCGGGTGACGCCCGCCCTTGCGACGGCCCTCGCCGCCGCCCATCGGGTGGGCGATCGGGTTCTGGGCCGAACCGCGCGAGATCGGGCGGTAGCCCATGTGGCGGTGGCGACCCGCGGTGCCGATGACGACGAGGTTCGCGTCGAGGTTGCCGACCTGCCCGACCGTCGCGCGGCAGTCCAGGTGGACCTTGCGCATCTCGGTCGAGGGCAGCGTCAGCAGGGCGTACTCGCCCTCCTTCGCCGTGAACACCGCGCCGGTCCCGGCGGCCCGCGCCATCTGGGCGCCGCGGCCGGGGACCAGCTCGACCGCGTGGACCGTGAGGCCCACGGGGATGCTGCGCAGCGGGAGGCAGTTGCCGGGCTTCGCCTCGGCCTTCACGCCGTTCATCACGACCGCGCCGACCTCGAGGCCCAGCGGGGCGAGGACGTAGCGCTTGTCGCCGTCGGCGTACTGCAGCAGCGCGAGGCGCGCGTTGCGGTTCGGGTCGTACTCGATCGCCGCGACCTTGGCCGCGACGCCGTCCTTGGCGCGCTTCCAGTCGATCAGGCGGTACCGGCGCTTGGCGCCGCCGCCGCGCGCGCGGAGGGTCACCTTGCCGTGGTTGTTGCGCCCGCCGCTCTTGCGCTGGGCGCCGAGCAGCCGGGCCTCCGGGGCCTTCCCCTTCGTGAGGTCCGAGTTGTCGAGGAACGTGATCTGGCGCGTCCCGTTGCTCGTCGGTCGTACGCGGCGGATGGGCATGTTCGGCTCCTGTGGCTCTCGTGTGGGGGGTGCGTCGGCGGCGTCAGTAGACGTCGAGCGACTGGCCCTGCTTGACCACGACGATCGCGCGCTTGCGGTCCGGGGTCCGCGAGAAGCGGAAGCCGAGCCGGCGGGGCTTGCCCGAGCGGACGGCCGTGCGCACGTCCACGACGTCGACCTTGAAGATCGACTCGACGGCCGTGCGGATCTGGACCTTGTTCGCCTTCGGGTGGACCTCGAAGGTGTACGCGTTGGTCCGCTCGGACGTGCGGAGCGACTTCTCCGTCACGACGGGGCGGAGGATGACCTGGCGCGGGTCGGTCGGCTTCACCGGGGCGCTCCGATGCGCGACGCGATCGCGTCCCAAGCGCCCTCGCCGAGGAGGAGCCGGGTGCACGCGGCGACGTCACGCGCGTTGAGCTCGGCGGCGGGGAGCACGCGCGAGCCCGGGATGTTGCGGGCGGACTTGAGCAGGTTTGGCTCGGCGGCCGCCGCGGTGACGAGGAGCGGCGCGTGGCCGGCGTCCGCCGTCTGCAGCAGCTTCATGTAGCCCTTCGTGCTCGGCTTCGAGAACGACAGGGCGCGCACGATCGTCACCTCGCCGTCGGCGAGCTTGCGGGCGAGCGCGACCGCGAGGGCCTTGCGCAGCGCGCGCCGCGGCATCTCCTGCCGGAACGAGCGCGGGTGCGGGCCGAAGCAGACGCCGCCGCCGCGGAAGTGCGGGGCCTTGCCGTCGCCCTGGCGGGCGTTGCCCGTGTGCTTCTGCTTGAACATCTTCTTCGTGTTGCCGCTCACGAAGTGACGTTCCTTCGTCTGCACGGTGCCGACGCGGGCGTTGGCCTCGTACTGGATCACCGCGTCGCGCAGCACGACGGGGTGGAAGCCCCGCGACTCGCGGCGCGTCTTCGGCAGCAGCGTCGCCTCGTCGAGGGTCGCGGTGCCGGAGGCACCGGAGCCCGCGTCGATCGTCTTGACCTCGGCCATGGGTTCCTCGTTGCTCTCGTCGTGGTTCGTTGGGGGCCGCCGTCGGTGCGACGCCCCTCGTGGGGTCCGCCGCGCCGGCGCCGGCCGGGGATCAGACCTTGATGCGGATGTCGACGCCGGCGGGCAGGTTCAGCTTGCTGATCGCGTCGATCGTCTTGGCGGTCGGCTCGCTGATGAAGAGGATCCGCTTGTGGGTGCGGATCTCGAACTGCTCGCGGGCCTTCTTGTCGATGTGCGGCGAGCGCAGCACGGTGTAGCGCTCGATGCGCGTCGGCAGCGGGATCGGCCCCGCGACGCGCGCGCCCGTCCGCTTGGCGGTGTCCACGATGTCCGCGGCGCTCTTGTCCACGACCTCGTGGTCGAACGCCTCCATGCGGATCTTGATCAGCTGGGTCGGGATCGTCATGGGACCTGCCGGGACAGTTCGGGGATCGGGGGGTGCGGTTCGCGGCGTGCGGGAGCACGTCGGCCGCCTTGGCCCCGAAGGTCTGTCCCGAGGGGCACTCGAGACACGCGTCGGGGGAACGGCGGTGAAGGGGCCGAGAGTAGACGCGGCGCCCCGCGTGTCAATCCGAGCACAGGGCGCTCCCCCGGATTCCGGGACCGCGAGGCCCGGCCGCCGCCGGGGGGGAGGGGCCCGGCGGCCCCCCGTCCCGGCGGAGGGGCGGTCAGAAGAGGCCCTTGGCGACCTCGGGCGGGACCGGCTCGTAGCCCGCGGGCTCCATCGAGTACCCGGCCCGCCCCTCGGAGAGGGACCGGACCGTCGTCGAGTAGCCGAACATCGCCGACAGCGGGGCCCGCCCCACCAGCACCCGGCCGTCCCCCACCTGCTCGTTGCTCTCGATCAGGACGCGACGACGGTTGAGGTCTGCAAGGATGTTGCCGGTGTACGCGTTCGGCGTGTGGACCTCGATCCGCATGGCCGGCTCGAGGAGCACCGGGGTGGCCGCCTCGAACGCCTGCTCGTACGCCTTCGACGCGGCGGCCTCGAACGCGATCTCGCTCGGCGGCAGCAGCTCGTGGGTCGAGCCGTCGAGCAACGTCGCCTGGACGTCGATCGCGGGCCACGCGAAGCCGGCCGCGCCGCCCGACGCCCCCCGGACCCCCCGTTCGACCGCCGCGACGCAGCCGACGGGCACCCGGTCCGGCCGGGCCTCGTTCTTGAACCCCACCCCCCCGGTGCCCGGCGCCGAGGCGACCCGGACGGTCACCGTCGCGAGGTGGGTCTTGCTGGCGATCTGCCGCTCGAAGGTGAACGCCGCCTCGCCAACGCCCGCGACCGTCTGCCGGTACGCGACCCGCGGCTTGCCGACGTTCGCCGCGACGCCGAGGTCGCGCACGAGCCGGTGGATGAGCACCTCGAGGTGCAGCTCCCCCATGCCCTCGATCAGGGTCTCGCCCGTGTCGGGCGACACGTGGGAGCGGAACGTGGGGTCCTCGCGCGAGAGCCGCGCAAGCGCCTCGGCGAGCCGGTCCCGGTCGGCGTTCGTCTTCGGCTCGATCCGCATCGACATCACGGGCTCGGGGAAGTGCATCGACTCGAGGACGATCGGCGCCTTCTTGTCGCAGAGCGTGTCGCCCGTCGCCGTCTCCTTGAGCCCCACGAGCGCGACGATGTCGCCCGCGACCGCGCGCTCGACGGCCTCGCGCTCGTTCGCGTGCATCCGTAGCAGCCGCATCGCGCGCTCGTGTTTCCCGAGGCGCGGGTTCCAGAGCCCCTGCCCCTGCGTGAGCGTGCCGGAGTAGACCCGCGTGAACGTCAGGTCGCCGTGGCTGTCGCCGACGATCTTGAACGCCAGCGCGCAGAGCGGCCCGTCCGGGTCGGGTTCGCGGTGCTCGACGCGGGACGGCTTGGCGGGGTCCTTCCCGTCGATGGCGCCGGCCTCGAGCGGGCTCGGCAGGTAGTCCACGACCGCGTCGAGGACGGTCTGCACCCCCACGTTCTTGAACGCGGCGCCGCACAGCGTGGGGAACAGCTTGGCGGCGAGCGTCGCCTGCCGCAGGCCCGCCTTGAGGTCGTCGACGGTCAGGGCCTCGCCCGCGAGGAACTTCTCGCCGGCGGCTTCGCTGTGCTCGACGACGAGGTCCACGAGGTCCTGGCGGCGGACCTCGACCTCGGCCTCGAGCTCGGCGGGGACCGGGCCTCGCGTGACCGTGCGGCCCTGGTCGGCCGCGCTGAACGTGAGGAGCTCGCGGGTCACGAGGTCGATCACGCCGGACAGGTCCTCGCCGCGGCCGACGGGCATGGTGATCGGCGCGGGGAGGGCGTGCAGGCGGACGCGGATGCTCTCGACGGAGCGGTCGAAGTCGGCGCCCGGCCGGTCCATCTTGTTGACGAAGCAGCAGCGGGGCACGTGGTACCGCGTGGCCTGGCGCCAGACGGTCTCGGACTGCGCCTCGACGCCGTTCACCGCGTCGAACACGACGACCGCGCCGTCGAGCACGCGCAGCGACCGCTCCACCTCGGCGGTGAAGTCCACGTGCCCGGGGGTGTCGATGAGGTGCAGCTCGTGGCCGCGCCAGTGGAACGTCGTGGCCGCGGCGGTGATCGTGATGCCGCGTTCCTGCTCCTCGGGCAGGTAGTCCATCTTGGCGGTGCCGTGGTGCACCTCCCCCATCTGGTGCTCCTTGCCCGTGTAGAAGAGCAGGCGCTCCGACAGGGTCGTCTTGCCCGCGTCGATGTGGGCCACGATCCCGAAGTTCCGCACCGACGACAGATCTCTGGCGTGCTTCTCTGGCATCCCCCCAGTCTACGCCCCCCGTTCCCCCGCGCGATCTCCTCGCAAGCCCGCCAGAGAAGAGGCGTGATCTGATCCGGAGCGGACGGCCGCGCTCGTCGGGCTCGGGGGTCGGGATGGCCCAGACATCGCGCCGAGGGGGCCACCCTCCTCCTCCTCGCGGACTCGTCGTCGTCGGGCCGCTCCTCGTCTTTGGTGCTCTGGAGCGTTCCATCAGAGGCGGGATCTGATCCGCGACGGACGGCCGCGCTCGTCGGGCTCGGGGGTCGGGATGGCCCAGCAACCGCAGCCAGGGGGCCACCCTTCTCCTCCTCGCGGACTCGTCGTCGTCGGGCCGCTCCTCAGCGTATCGTCTCCGCTTGATACGCAGTCGTCGCGGTCCCTCCCGCGAGCCACGACGAATCGCGGCCGGGCCACCAGGGACGTCCCCCTCGCGTTCTCGCGAAGGCCCGCCGCGCCGATCGCACACCGTGTCACGACACGCTCGTTGCGTCCCACGACGGCCGAGTGCATCCCCGTGGCAATCGACGTTCGGGACCGCGAGGCCCGCCGGCCGCCGGGCCTCGCGGTCCCTCGCCGCGGGATGCGATGCCGCAATGGTCCCCGGGATTGCGGTGCGTCGAGGCTCGGTCCCGCGCGGGCGGGCGCAAGGCCCGCCCCTACCTCAGAATCGCGAATCCTGGCATCTGTGATGCGTATACGCGATGTTCGCCACCGCGGAACGGATCGCCCGGCACGACCGCGACCGAGCGGCGGATCCCGTCGTCCGATGCGTTCGCCCGTAGGGCGCGCGGGCCTTGTGGACGCCCGACCCTCAGAACCGCGATTCTCGGCCTCTGCGATGCGTCCACGCGTGTTGGCCGTCGCTGCCGGGAACGACCGGCACGACGACGCACGATCCGCGGATCCGATCGTCCGACGCGTTCGCTCGTAGGGCGCGGCCCTTGTGGCCGCCCGCCGATCTCGTCGGTGCCCGCGCGCGCGGCAACCCCTCCGCGACCGGGCCTCGCGTACCGACGCCGCGGGATGCGATGCCGCGACGGCTCCACGGATCGAAGGGACGCCGTCGCTGCTTCGGGGCGTGGGCCGTGGCGGTTGCCTCCGGCGCGGCGCTGCGGGCGCGCCGTGGGTCGGGCCCGCGTCGGCCCGCTCCGGTTTCCGCGGGCCCTAAACGAACTGCGGGCACCCTTTCGGGCGCCCGCAGGACAAGCCGCGCAAGGGAGAATCGAACACCCACCGATCCGGCAGGGCCCGATCTCCGATGCGACTACCAGGCGAAGTGAGCAAAGGCCTTGTTCGCCTCCGCCATCTTGTGGGTGTTGTCTCGCTTGGCCATCGCACCGCCCTCGCGGTTGAAGGCGGCCAGGAGCTCCTCGGCCAGCGAGCGGTGCAGGGGCTTGCCCTTCTTCTCGCGCGCGGACTCGAGGATCCAGCGGAAGGCGAGCGCACGCTGACGCTTGCGGCTCACCTCGACCGGCACCTGGTAGTTCGCGCCGCCGACGCGCTTGCTGCGCACCTCGACGACCGGCTTCACGTTCTCGATCGCCGCCTCGAAGACCTCGGCCGGGTCCTTGTCGGCGACCTTCGCCTTGATCAGGTCGAAGGCCGAGTAGACGATCTTCTGCGCGAGCGAGCGCTTGCCCGACTTCATGATGCAGTTGACGAGCTTGCCCACGTTGGCGCTCGTCGGGTACCGCGGGTCGGGACGCGCGTGCTTCTCGAACGACTCGAAATACTTGCCGGCCATCGTTACTTACCCTTCTTCACGCCGTACTTGGACCGCTGCTGCTTCCGGCCGTCGACGCCGGCCGAGTCCATCGTGCCGCGGATGATGTGATAGCGCACGCCAGGGAGGTCACGCACACGACCGCCGCGGATCAGCACGATGCTGTGTTCCTGCAGGTTGTGGCCCTCGCCGGGGATGTAGGCCGTGATCTCACGGCCGTTGGAGAGGCGGACACGGGCGATCTTCCGGAGGGCCGAGTTCGGCTTCTTGGGCGTCGTCGTCTTCACGACGAGGCACACCCCACGCTTCTGGGGGCAGGACTCGAGCACCGGGCTCTTCGACCGGGAGCGCATCTTCCGGCGGCCCTTGCGGACCAGCTGGTTGATCGTCGGCATGGAACGGAGTTTCCGAGGGGAAAGGGGGCGATGGTAGGCGCGAACGGCCCGGGGAGGAAGGTTCGGTCGCACCCCGGGCGTGGGGCGCCCCCGGCGACGACCGCCGGGGGCTGTGGGTCGGGGATCGGCGCGGGACGCCGGGTCAGCTCGCGGGGGCCGCCGCCTCGCCGCCGCCGGGGGTGTCCCCCCCGCCGCCGCCGAGGAGCTCCTTGAGCTCCTTCAAGGCCTCGAGGTCCTCGGGGACCTCCGCGAAGCCGGCCAGGGACTCCTCGAGCGGGATGTTCTTCCGCACGCGGGTCTTCGTGTACGACTTGAACCCGGTCCCGGCCGGGATCAGGTGCCCGAGGATCACGTTCTCCTTCAGACCGACCAGGTGGTCGATCCGACCGGCGAGCGCGGCCTGCGTGAGCACCTTCGTCGTCTCCTGGAACGACGCCGCCGAGATGAACGACTCGCTCTGCAGCGAGGCCTTGGTGATGCCGAGCAGCAGGGGCTCGGCGCGCGCCGGCTTGCCGCCCGACTCGATCACCTTGCGGTTCTTCTTGCGGAAGCGGAACTTGTCCACGACCGCGCCCGGCAGCATGTCGGTGTCGCCCGGGTCCTCGACGCGCACCTTGCGCAGCATCTGCGAGATGATGATCTCGTGGTGCTTGTCGTCGATGGTGACGTTCTGGCTCCGGTAGACGTTCTGCACCTCGCGCAGCAGGTAGTTCTGCAGCGCCTCGATGCCCGTGATGCGCAGGATGTCGTGCGGGACGAGCGGGCCGTCCACCAGCGCGTCGCCCGCGCGGATGCGGTCGCCCGAGTGGACGCGCATGTGCTTGCCGTGCGGCACCACGTGCTCGACCACCTGCCCGCCCTCGGACTTCACGACGATCGTGCGCTTGCCGCGCCGCTTCTCGCCGAGCTCGACGACGCCGTCGATCTCGCTCATCACCGCGGGGTCCTTCGGCTTGCGGGCCTCGTACACCTCGGTCACGCGCGGGAGGCCGCCGACGATGTCCTGCGTGCCCTTGATCTCGCGCGGGGTCTTGGCGAGCAGCGAGCCGGCCTTCACCTTCGCGCCGAGGTCCACCTCGATGTGGGCCTTCTCGGGCAGCGGGTAG
Organism: Planctomycetia bacterium; assembly: GCA_016795345.1. Lineage (GTDB taxonomy): Bacteria > Planctomycetota > PLA2 > PLA2 > JAEUHO01 > JAEUHO01. The sequence goes on from JAEUHO010000027.1 coordinate 22,958, forward strand.
AGGGCGATGGGCTGGCCCTTCTCGTCCTCGATGACGATCTGCGGGTGCAGGTCGCCCTTGTGCTCCATGACGACGCGACGGCGGACGCCGGAGCCCGGGTCCATCTCCTCGCGCATGGTCTTGCCCTCGACGACGTCGTCGAAGCGGATGACGCCGTCGCGCTCCGCCAGGATCGGCACGTTGTGGGGGTCCCAGCGGACGAGCACGGCCTTCTCGCGCACCGTGTCGCCGTCCTGGACGCGGATGACCGCGCCCAGCGGCACCACGTAGCGGTCGAGCTCGCGGTCCTTGCTGTCCACGAGCAGGATCTCGCCGTTCCGGCTGATCGAGGTCGGCTCGCCCGAGGGGGCGACCACGACCGCGAGGCCCTGGAACTTGACCTTGCCGCCGGCCGAGGCGCGGATCTCGCTCTCCTCGACGGTGCGGCTGGCCGTGCCGCCGATGTGGAACGTGCGCATCGTCAGCTGCGTGCCGGGCTCGCCGATCGACTGGGCGGCCACGATGCCGACCGCGAGGCCCATCTCGACCGGGCGGCTGCGCGAGAGGTCCATGCCGTAGCAGCGGGCGCACACGCCCTGCTCGGCCTCGCACGTCAGCGGGGAGCGGACGCGCACCTTCTCGTAGCCCATGTCCTCGATGCGCCGCGCGACCTCGTCGGTGATGAGGTCGTTCTCGCGGACGATCACCTCGTCGGTGACGACGTCGATGATCGTGTCGCGGGCGACGCGGCCCTTGATGGCCTGCGCCAGGCTCACCTCGAGCTTGTCGCCCTTGTAGATCACGGCCTTGCTGATGCCGTTCAGCGTGCCGCAGTCGTCCTCGGCCACGACGACGTTCTGCGCGACGTCGGCCAGCTTGCGCGTCAGGTAGCCGGAGTCGGCCGTCTTGAGCGCGGTGTCGGCCAGACCCTTGCGGGCGCCGTGCGTGGACGAGAAGTACTCGAGGACGTGCAGGCCCTCGCGGAAGTTCGCCTTGATGGGCGTCTCGATGATCTTGCCGCTCGGCTTCGCCATGAGGCCGCGCATGCCGGCCAGCTGGCGGATCTGCTCGATCGAGCCGCGGGCGCCCGACTCGGCCATGCAGAAGATCGGGTTGAGGTAGGGCTTGCCGTCGCGCTCGTCCTTGCGGAGCGAGTCCATCATCTCGCCGCCGATGCGCTCGCGCGCGTGCGTCCAGCAGTCGATGATCTGGTTGTAGCGCTCGCCCTGCGTGATCACGCCCTTGCGCAGGTTGTTCTCGATGCCCTGCACCTGCGCCTCGGCCTCGTCGATGATCTTCGGCTTGCCGGCCGGCACCTTCATGTCGTTCTTGCCGAACGACATGCCCGAGCGCGTCGCCGACTTGAACCCCAGCTCCTTGATCTCGTCGAGGAGGCGGAGCGTCGGGCCCTTGCCGAGCAGCTTGTTGCAGTCGCTGACGACGCCCTGGATGTTCTTCTTCGTGAGGGGGTAGTTGTAGAACGGCATCCCGTGCGGGAGGATGTCGTTGAACACGACGCGCCCGACGGTCGTCTCGACGCGGGCCATCGGCTCCCACTTGCCGGGGGCGCGGGCCACGATGGTCCCCTCGGCGAGCTTCAGCGTCACGTGGTCGTGCACGCGCAGCTTGCCGTGGGCGTAGGCGAGGAACACCTCGTTCTGGTTGGCGCAGACCGGCACGCGCTTCTGCAGCGTGTTGTGGTCCGTCGTCAGGTAGTAGATGCCGAGGACGATGTCCTGCGACGGCGAGATGATCGGGCCGCCGTGGGCCGGCGAGAACACGTTGTTCGTCGACAGCATCAGCGTCGTGGCCTCGACCTGCGCCTCGTACGAGAGCGGCAGGTGCACGGCCATCTGGTCGCCGTCGAAGTCGGCGTTGAACCCCGTGCAGACCAGCGGGTGGATGCGGATCGCGTTGCCCTCGATGAGCACCGGCTCGAACGCCTGGATGCCCATGCGGTGCAGCGTCGGGGCGCGGTTCAGCAGGACGGGGTGGTGGTGGATGACCTCCTCGAGGATGTCCCACACCTCCTTGTCCTTGCGCTCGAGCATCTTCTTCGCCGACTTGATCGTGTCGGCGTAGCCGAGCTCCTTGAGGCGCCGGATGATGAACGGCTGGAAGAGCTCCAGCGCGATCTTCTTCGGCAGGCCGCACTGGTGCAGCTTGAGGTCCGGGCCGACGACGATGACCGAGCGCGCCGAGTAGTCGACGCGCTTGCCGAGCAGGTTCTCGCGGAACCGGCCCTGCTTGCCCTTGATCATGTCCGTCAGCGACTTCAGCGGGCGGTTGCTCGACCCGAGCACGCTGCGCCGGCAGCGGGCGTTGTCGAACAGCGCGTCCACCGACTGCTGCAGCATCCGCTTCTCGTTGCGGATGATGACCTCGGGGGCGTTGAGGTCGAGCAGCTTCTTGAGGCGGTTGTTGCGGTTGATCAGGCGGCGGTAGAGGTCGTTGAGGTCCGACGTCGCGAAGTTGCCGCTGTCGAGCAGGACGAGCGGGCGCAGGTCCGGCGGGATCACCGGGATCGCGTCGAGGACCATCCACTCCGGGCGGTTGCCCGAGTCGCGGAGCGCCTCGACCGTGCGCAGGCGCTTGAGGATGTCCTTCGCCTTCTGCTTCGACTTCGTCGCGCCGAGGTCGGCGCGGAGCTCGCGGGAGAGCTTCTGGAGGTCGAGCTTGGCCAGCATGGCCTTGACGGCCTCGGCGCCCATGGCGGCCTTGAAGGCGTCGCCGTACTTCTCGCGGGCCTCGCGGAACTGCTCCTCGGTGAGGAGCTGCCGCTCCTTCAGCGGCGTGTCGCCGGCGTCCACGACCACGTAGTCCTGGAAGTAGACGACGCGCTCGAGGCTCGACGTCTTCATGGCCAGCAGCGTGCCGATGCGGCTCGGCATGGCCTTGAAGAACCAGATGTGCGCGACGGGCGCGGCCAGGCTGATGTGGCCCATCCGCTTGCGGCGCACGCGGCTGTGGGTCACCTTCACGCCGCAGCGGTCGCAGATGATGCCCTTGTGCTTGATGCCCTTGTACTTGCCGCAGAAGCACTCCCAGTCCCGCTCGGGACCGAAGATCTTCTCGCAGAAGAGCCCGTCCTTCTCGGACCGGTAGGTGCGGTAGTTGATCGTCTCGGGCTTCTTGACCTCGCCGTACGACCACGAGCGGATCGTCTCCGGCGAGGCGAGGGACGCCTTCACGGCGGTGTAGTCGTTCACCCGGTTGAACATGGACTCGATCATGGGTGTCTCCTTGCGCCGCGGGGCCTAGAGGGCCGCCTTCTCGAGGTCGATGTTGATGGCGAGGCCGCGGATCTCGTTGCAGAGCACGTCGAACGAGACCGGCGTGCCGGCCTCGAGGATGTTCTCGCCCTTGACCATGGCTTCGTAGATCTTCATGCGGCCGTCCACGTCGTCGGACTTGACCGTCAGCTGCTCCTGGAGGACGGACGCCGCGCCGTAGGCCTCGAGCGCCCAGACCTCCATCTCGCCGAAGCGCTGGCCGCCGAAGCGCGCCTTGCCGCCCAGCGGCTGCTGCGTGATGAGGCTGTAGGGCCCCGTCGCGCGCGCGTGGATCTTCTCGTCCACGAGGTGGTGCAGCTTCATCATGTACAGGTAGCCCACCGTGACCGGCTGGTCGAACGGCTGGCCCGTGCGGCCGTCGTGCAGGCGCACCTTGCCGTCGGTCGGCAGGCCCGCCTCGCGGAGCATGCCGTTGATCTCGTCCTCGCCCGCGCCGTCGAACACCGGCGTGCAGACGCGGGTGCCGAGGAGGCGCGCCGCGTAGCCGAGGTGCGTCTCGAGGATCTGGCCGACGTTCATGCGGCTCGGCACGCCGAGCGGGTTGAGGACGATCTCGACCGGCGTCCCGTCCTCGAGGAACGGCATGTCCTCGACGGGCAGGATGCGGCTGATGACGCCCTTGTTGCCGTGGCGGCCGGCCATCTTGTCGCCGACCGACAGGTTGCGGCGCGTGGCGAGGTAGATCCGCACCAGCTCGAGCACGCCCGTCGGCAGCTCGTCGCCGCGCGACAGCCGGTTCACGACCTTGTTCTTCTTCGCCTCGGCCTCGTCGATCTTGACGAGGTGGGCGCGCAGGACGCCGTGCAGCGCGTCGTCGAGGGCGAGCCCCGCGCCGCGGACCGTCGCGGCCAGGCGGTCGCGCAGCTCCTTGAGCGCGTGGACGTTCTCGACGCCGTTCGTGGTGAACGCGCGGCGCGTCTGCGGGTCCACGAGGCGGGCGCCGGAGCCCGTCTTCATGGCCTCGACGAGGCCGTCGAGCTCGCGGCGGTAGGCCTGCTCGAACTCGCGCTCGGCCTCGCGGATCGCCTTGCTGTTCTCCTGCCGCTCCTCCTCGGAGAGGTTCATCTTGCGGGAGAACTTCTTCGTGGCGATCACGATGCCCTCGACGCCCGGGGGCACCTCGAGGGAGTCGTTCTTCACGTCCTCGCCGGCGCGGCCGAAGATCGCGTGGAGGAGCTTCTCCTCGGGGGAGAGCTCGCTCTTGCTCTTCGGGGCGACCTTGCCCACGAGGATGTCGCCCGGCTCGACGCGCGTGCCGACGCGGATGACGCCCGTCTCGTCGAGGTTGCGCAGCGCGCGCTCGCTCACGTTCGGGATGTCGCTCGTGAACTCCTCGCGGCCGAGCTTCGTCTCGCGGATCTCGATCTCGTAGACGTCGATGTGGATCGACGTGTACGTGTCGCGCTTGACGAGGTCCTCGCTGACGAGGATGGCGTCCTCGAAGTTGTAGCCGTCCCACGGCATGAACGCGACGAGCACGTTCTTGCCGAGCGCCAGCTCGCCGTGGTGGGTCGCGGCGCCGTCGGCCAGCACCTGCCCGGCCTTCACCGTGTCGCCGAGCGACACCAGCGGGCGCTGGTTGAGGCAGGTCCGCTCGTTGAGGCCCGTGAACTTGCGCAGCTCGTACGCGTCCACGCCGTCGATCACGATCTTGAGGGCGTCGACGTGGGTCACCTTGCCCCCGCGCTTCGCCTTCACGATCATGCCCGAGTTGTAGGCGACGGGCTTCTCCATGCCGGTGCCGACGAGCGGCGGCTCGGTCTCGATCAGCGGCACCGCCTGGCGCTGCATGTTCGAGCCCATGAGGGCGCGGTTGGCGTCGTCGTGCTCGAGGAACGGCACGAGCGCCGCGGACACGCCGACCAGCTGCATGGGCGAGACGTCCATGTACTGGACCTTGCTCGGCTCCACGAGGAGGAAGTCGTCGTTCTTGCGGACGAGGACCTGGTCCCCCACCAGGCGCGACGCGCCGTCGACCTCGGTGTCGGCCGGGGCCAGCACCGCGTCGAGCTCCTGGTCGGCGCGCAGGCGCACGACCTCGTCGGTCACCTTGCCGTTCTTCACGACGCGGTACGGCGCCGTGAGGAAGCCGTACTCGTCGACGCCCGAGAAGATGCCGAGCGACGAGATGAGGCCGATGTTCGTGCCTTCCGGCGTCTCGATCGGGCAGATGCGCCCGTAGTGCGAGATGTGCACGTCGCGGACCTCGAAGCCCGCGCGCTTCCGGTTCAGGCCGCCTGGTCCGAGGGCCGAGAGGCGCCGCTCGTGCGTCAGCTGCGAGAGCGGGTTCGTCTGGTCGACGACCTGCGACAGCTCGCCGCGCCCGAAGAAGTACTCGATCGACGACGAGATCGTCTTGGCGTTGATGACCGTCCGCGGGGTGACCGTGGAGCGGTCCTCGATGTTCATGCGCTCCTGCGCCGTGCGGCGAAGCTTCAGGAAGCCCTTGCGCAGCTCGTCGCCGGCCAGCTCGCTGATCGGCCGGATGCGGCGGTTGCCGAGGTGGTCGATGTCGTCCACCTCGCCCTTGCCGCCGCGGAGCCCGACGAGGTAGCGGACCGCGTTGACGAGGTCCTCCTTGCGCAGGACCTGCTCGTCCTCGCTGAACGTCGTCAGGAACTTGCGGTTCAGGCGGAACCGGCCCACGCGGCCGAGGCGGTAGCGCGACGGGTCGAAGAACTTCTCCTTGAAGAGGTCCTTCGCCTTCTCGATCTGGGGCGGGTTGCCCGGGCGCAGGCGCCCGTAGATCTTGAGCAGCGCCTCCTCGTGGCTCTCGGTCGTGTCCTCGAGCACGGTGTTGAGGATGAGCGGGTCGTCGAGGTCCTCGATGATCTCGACGTGCTCGACGCCCGCGCGCGCCATGGCCTCGGCGGCCTCGGCCGACACCGGCTCGAGCGCCTCGACCAGCGGCTTCTCCTCGCCCTCGAGGCGCACCTCGACGACGGCGTGCTTGCCGGTCACCTGCTTGCGGAACGTGCGGCTCGACGTCGCGACCTTCGCCGTGGGGTAGAAGGCGCGGATCAGGTCCTGGTCGCGGCCGTACTCCTCGGCCATCGCGCGCAGCAGCGTCGTGGCGGGGAACTTGCCCGACTGGTCGATGCGGACCGCGAGCACGTCCTTGTTCGTGACGTTCAGCTCGACCCACGAGCCGCGCTCGGGGATGATCCAGCACGAGTGGAGCTTCTTGTCGGTGGAGTGCGTGTCCACCGAGAAGTCCACGCCCGGCGAGCGGTGCATCTGCGTCACGATCACGCGCTCGGTGCCGTTGACGATGAACTCGCCGCCCCCGACCATGATCGGGATCTCGCCGAGGTAGACCTCCTCCTCCACCGCGGTCTCCTTCTGGAGCTTCACGCGGATCTTGAAGGGGCGGCCGTACGTGAGGCGCAGCTCGCGGCACTCGTCGGGCGTGTAGCGCGGCGCGCCGAGGTCGTAGCCGAGGTACTCGAGCGACATCGTCCCGTCGTAGGACGGGATCGGGAACACCTCGCGCATGATCGACTCGAGGCCCGCGTCCGTCCGGTGGTCGGCCGGCACGTCCTCCTGCAGGAACGCGGCGTAGGAGCGCGTCTGCAGCTCGACGAGGTCGGGCACCTCGAACTCGCGGTTCGCGCCGAAGCGGCGGAGCGGCCACGCGTGGACGGCGGACAGCGGGGCCTCGCCGCGCGGCGCGGCGCCCCCACTTCCCTGGGTCCCACTGCCCTGCGCGGCACCGGCAGACGATGCGGGGTTCGACGGCGACATCACCACCTCCTGGCGAGGGCGCCGGAGCGGGACGTCGCGGGACGACGACCTCCGTCGGGAGGGCGCGGCGCCGCGGACGTACCGACCCGGCCCCGAAGGACGCGAGCGGACGGATCGAAGACGATCGACGGGCCGCACGATCCACGTCCCGGGCTGCGGACGACCCCGGCCAAAGGTCGTCGCGAACGGAGTCCGTGGATCCCAGACAATCGGGAGGAAACTCCTCCCGAGCCGCGCAGCGTACGACAAGCCCGAGGTCTGTCCACCTGCGAACGGGGTGCCGCGCGGCACTTCTTGGATGTCGCGGCACCCGACCCGGGGGACCGCGAGGCCCGGTGGCCGTCAGCACCCCGCCGCGTCCCGGCCGTGCCCTACCCGGGGGGCCGCTCCCACGACCACGAGGCGCGCGCGGCGTCGGGTTCGCCGGCGGCCGGCCGGACCTCGTTCAAGCTGCCGGGGGGCCGCACTGCGCGCGTACCGGGGGTGCCAGGCGGCGGCGTCACGGCGCGGAGCATCGCGCCAGGATCTCGCGCAGGGCCCGCGAGCAGCCGGCGCGGGATGGAGCCGGGGCCGCACATCCGTCCGGAGGGGCCCACAGCGTTGGGGCCAGCGGCCGCGCGGCCCGCGGAGGGGCCGGGAGCCGGGAGACCGGCCACGGGATCGGGCGCCGAAGGGGCGCCGATTCGACCGGGGGATCGACCGCGGTCTGCGCCAGGTGCCTCGTCATGGGCCCCGTCGCAGATTCCCTGCGGCGCGTCACCTGCGGCGAGTCACCCGTGGCGGGTCGATCCGAGAGACCGTCGATCCGAGAG
>JAEUHO010000091.1 GCA_016795345.1 Planctomycetia bacterium
TCTAAGCAACTGCGGGGCCACTCCGGTACCCGCCAACCCCGGGTCCTCCCCCCCGGCGATCCCCTCGTCCCGCGGTCGGTGCGGGGGGACCGCGCGGCCCGGCGGCCGCCGGGCCTCGCGGTCCCCCCGCACCGACCGCGGGACGAGGGGATCGCCGGGGGGGAGGACCCGGGGTTGGCGGGTACCGGAGTGGCCCCGCAGTTGCTTAGATGGCGGCGATGTCCCGCCTTCGCCTGTTCGTCAAGACGCCGCAGGGGGAGCGCGTGTACGACGTGGACCGGGACGAGGTCGTCGTCGGCCGGGACCCCGCCGTGGACGTCTCCTTCGACGACCGCCGGGCCTCGCGTCGCCACTGCCGGCTGGTCCGCCACCCCGACGGCTGGCACCTCGCCGACCTGCAGTCGAGCAACGGGACGACGCTCAACGGGAACGCCGTCGTCGAGGCGCGGCTCACGGAGGGCGACCGGATCGGGGTCGGGCAGGCGGTGCTGACGGTCTCGTTCCCGGAGGCGCGCGAGGGGATGCTCACGGTGTCGCGGCCCGTGGGGAGCGCGGTCCCGCCGTCGCGCACCCCGCGCGACGAGCTGGCCGACCTGCGGCGCGAGGTGCGCGCGCTCAACCACCTCGTCGCGCTCAACCGGCGGATCGCCGAGGCGGAGGAGGAGGGCGCGCTGCTCGACGCCATCCTCGACGCCGCGATCGAGCTGCTCGGGGCGTCGCGGGGGCTCCTGCTGCTCTCGGCGGAGGACCACGTGACCGTGCGCCGCGCGCGCCGGCCGGGCGGCCTGCCCCTCGAGGACCCGGCGGCGTCGGTCTCGGTGACCGTCGCGCAGGCGGCGATCCGCGACCGGCACAGCATCGTCACGGCCGACGCGGTGGCCGACGCGCGGTTCGAGCGGGCGGCGAGCATCGTCGGGATGAACCTGCGGAGCGTCGTGTGCGTCCCGCTGCTGGCGGGCGACCTGGCCCTCGGCGCGGTGTACCTCGACGACGCGGACCGCGCCGGCGCGTTCGATGCGCGCGACGTGGCGCTCCTCGAGGCGTTCGCGGCGCAGGCCGCGCTCGCGCTGCAGCACTGCCGGCAGCGCAAGGAGGCGGCGGACCGGCGGCGCGAGGCGGTGCGGCAGGCGCGGCGGGCCGAGCGGCTCAACGAGCGGCTCCGGAAGGTGCTCAAGAAGCGCACGACGGCGCTGCGGCAGGCGCGCGAGGACCTCGTCAAGCAGGCCGACGAGCTGTCGCTGAAGTACCGCTACGACCAGATCGTGGGGCGCAGCGCGGCCATGCGCGACGTCCTCCGCCTCGTCGACCGCGTGACCGACCTCTCGCTGCCCGTGCTCGTGGTGGGGGAGTCCGGCACGGGCAAGGAGCTCATCGCGCGGGCCATCCACTTCAACGGGCCGCGGCGGCGCGCGCGCATCGTGGGCGAGAACTGCGGCGCCGTCCCGGAGACGCTCATGGAGAGCGAGTTCTTCGGGTACGTGCGCGGCGCGTTCACGGGCGCGGTCCGCGACCACGCGGGCCTCTTCGAGCAGGCCGACAAGGGCACGTTGTTCCTCGACGAGGTCGGCGAGACGTCGCTCGAGATGCAGAAGAAGCTGCTGCGCGTGCTCGAGGAGGGCGAGGTGCGGCGGGTGGGGGGCAAGGCCTCGGTGCCGGTGGACGTGCGGATCGTCTCGGCCACCAACCGCGACCTGGCCGAGATGCTGAAGGACGGGCGGTTCCGCGAGGACCTCTACTACCGCCTGGCCGGGGTCGTCATCGCGCTGCCGCCGCTCCGGGACCGCAAGGACGACATCGAGCCCCTCGTCGCCCACTTCCTCGCCGAGGCGGGCGCGGGGGCCCCCCTGACCCTCGAGCCCGCGACCCTCGAGCTGCTGCTCGCCTACGACTGGCCGGGCAACGTCCGGGAGCTCCGCAACGAGATCCGCCGCGTCGCCGCGCTCCACGCCGGCGGGAGCATCCGGCCCGAGCACCTGAGCCCGCGCATCACGGCGTACCGGCCGCCGGACCCCGAGCGGCTCGCCGGCCGCCAGCTGCGGACGCTCGTCGAGGACCTCGAGCGGCGCGTCCTGCGGTCGAGCCTGCAGCGGCATGCATGGAACAAGAGCCGCGCGGCCGAGGAGCTGGGCCTGTCGCGGCTCGGCCTGCGGAAGAAGCTCGAACGCTACGGGCTCGACGAGGAGCAGCCCGGCGGGCGCGCGCCCGCGGGGGACGGGGCCGAGCCGACCGACGGACCGGGCGAGGGGGCCGAGGGGCCCGATCTTCCCGAGATGGCGGACGACGACGAACCGATCACGGAGTGACCACCTCCGCCGGTTTGCTTTACAACGTGAAGCGCGCCGAACGGATCCCGTGGCACCCCGGCGGGGTCCGCGGCGGGGACCGCCGGCGCACGAGCCGACCTAACCGACGCTGGGGAAACGGGTTGGACGTTCGCGCGCGGCGGGCGCGGAGTTCGGAATATCCGTTGCAAGCAGCGGGTGCGAACGAGTAGGTTCCCCGGCCCGCACGTCCCGGCGTTCTCGACCGGGCGACTCTCGGAGTCCACGCTCCATGCCGCGTCTCATCATCTCCACGGGATCCGGGAGCGACCCGGGTCGTACCGTGGATCTCGGGACGGACGTCGTCTCGATCGGTCGCGATGCCGGGAACACCATCCCGCTCGACACGGAGGGCAAGGCCTCCCGGCGCCACTGTCAGGTGGCCCCGGTGGCCGGGAACGGGTGGGAAGTGGTGGACAACCAGTCCACCAACGGCACCCGCGTGAACGGGGCCCCCGTGGACCGCCGCCGCCTCCGGCACGGCGACGTGATCGAGGTCGGCCTGACCAAGATCCGGTTCGAGGACGAGCGGGCCGTCGCCTCCGGGGAGGCCAGCGCCTGCTACCTCGAGTGGACGGCGGGCGACCGGAAGGGCGAGCGGATCCCGTTGGCGGCGGCCCGGACGTCGTTCGGGCGGCGCGAGTCGAACACGGTGGTGCTCGCCGACAAGATGGCGTCGTCGCACCACGCCGAGATCGTGCGCGACCTCAACGGGTACACGATCCGCGACCTCGGCTCGACCAACGGGACCCTCGTGAACGGGACCCCGGTCACCGAGACGGCGCTGGCGCACGGCGCGCGCGTCCGAATCGGCGGGGCGAAGTTCGTCTTCAAGGACCCGGCGATGAAGGACGTCGAGGTCGCCCTGGAGGGCCTCGAGGAGGACGACGGCGGCTGGGGGATGATGTCGGAGCTCGACGTCTCGCGCGGCGGCGGCGGCGCCGGCGGCGTGATCGCCGCGGTGCTGCTGATCGGCGCGCTGGCGGCCGGCGCCTTCGTCCTCGGCAACAAGACCAGCGACGTCGGCGGGGCGTCGGTGGACACCGCGAACCTGCTGACCGACGGCGGCTTCGACGGCGAGGAGAGCGTCGCGTGGATCGCCGACGAGGGCGTGCCGGCCACGGCCATGCGCGCGACGTCCGGCGGGCGTCCGGGCCGCGGCGGGTTCCTCGTGGTCCGGCACGACGGCCGCGGCGCGGGCCGCGCCGTGGTGCGCGGCGTGGACGACCTCGACCTCGCGCCCACGGAGGCCTACAAGGTCTCCGGCTTCGCCCAGCGGAGCGGCGCGGGCCGTGCGTACCTCGGCATGCAGTGGGTCCGCGGCGCGAGCACCGAGTCGGGCGCCACGGGCGTCACGCAGACCGTGCCCGTCGGCGAGCCCGAGAAGGCCGGCGGGTGGACCCCGTTCGAGGCGATCGTGCGCCGGCCGGCGTGGGCCCGTCGCGGCCGCCTCGTCGTCGTCGTGTCGCCCGACAGCGGGTTCCAGCTCGACGACGTGCGGCTCGAGGCCGTCACGGCGCCGGCGCCGGTCGAGCTGACCGGCGCGCGCGGGTACGAGCCCTCGATCGCGGCCACCGGCGGCCTCGACGTGAAGCGCACCGCGACGGCGCTCTTCGTGGGCGCCTCGCCGTGGGCCAAGCTGGCCGACGGCCGCGTCGTCGGCGGCGCGGACGCGTTCCGCGCGGACGGCCCGGCGACCGCCGCGGACGGCGGCGTGACCGTGAAGGGCCGCCTCGTGGACGACCAGGGCAGCGTGCCCGCGTCGGTCACGTGGAAGGCCGACGCCGGCCTGCTGACGGCCGCCGTCGAGGTCGCGGGCGCGACGGAGGTCGGGCTCGCGACGGACTTCCCGCGGGCGCACCTCGAGGACGGCCTCGGCGTCCTCGCGCCGTCGGGCGCCGTGCGCGTCTCGCCGGAGGCCGGCGCGAACGTGGACGGCGCGCGACGCGTCCTCCTCGGCGCGCCGCAGGGCAACGCGGACCTGAAGCGGCCGCCCACCCTCGTCGCGCTCGACGTGACGTCGGAGGGGGCGAGCCGCGCCTCGACGGCCGAGGCCGCCGACCCGGTCCTCGTGCGCGTGGTGGTGTCGGCGGCGGGCGCCGCGGCCACGTTCCGCGTCGTGACCGACTTCGACCCCGAGCGCCAGCAGGCGCAGGGCGACCTGCAGAAGGCGCTCTCGCTCGCGCAGGGGACCCCGGGGTCGGGCCTCACGGCCCTCGACGCGGTCGCCCAGCGCTACCCGTTCGACGAGGAGGTCGTGCGCCGGGCCCGCGAGGCCGCCCAGCGCATCGCGGAGGCGGCGGACAAGGACGTCACCGCGCTCGACCAGGCGGTCGAGCGCTTCACCGTGTTCGGCGACGAGCCGGCCCTCAAGGACGCGGAGAAGCGCGTGGCCGCGCTCGCCCTCCAGTTCCCGCGCTCGGCGACGGGCTCGCCCCGCGAGCTGTACGTCGAGACGAAGGCGGCCGAGCTGCGGGCCCTGCGCACGAAGTTCGACCTCGGCCGCGCGGCGCCCGAGGTGAACCGGCTCGTGCGGCTCGCGGAGCTGCTCGAGCAGGAGGCCCCGGCCGTCGAGGGCGACCCGGACCTGAAGGTCATCGCGCTCGCGTACTACGACACCGTGGTGGCGCGGTACGGCGACCTCGAGGCGGCCGCCGCGTCGGGCGACGACCAGGCCGTCGTGGACAAGATCAAGTTGGCTCGGGCCCGGCGCGACGCCCTGATGGGCGACGCGACGGTCTCGGCCCGGTTCCCGAAGTAGGAGCGCACCGGACATGGCGAAGACCGGGCTCGGCGTGACGGTGGGCAGCCACAGCCTGCGGGCGGTGGCCGTCGTCAAGAAGGGTGCGCAGTGGGCGGTGACCCGCGCGTTCTCCCAGCGGCTCGAGGAGTCGCTGCGGGACGAGGCGGGGCGGCTGCTCGCCAGCAAGGGCTTCCGCGGCCAGGCGGCGACGCTCGGCCTCGCGGGCCGCGACGTCATCATCCGCTACAACCAGGTGCCGCCGGTCCCGGACTGGCGCCTGCGCAACCTCATGAAGTTCGAGGTCATGGAGGTGTCGGGGCAGTCGGGCGGCGAGGTGTCCGCGGACTACCGCAAGCTCAACCTGCCCGACCCCGACGGCACGCGCGGCGAGGACACGGTCCTCGTCTGCCTCGCGCGCAACGCGTACCTGAAGCCGCTCCTGGCGTCGCTCGAGGGCGCCGGGCTCAAGGTGACGGGCGGCTGCCCGCGGTCGGTGGCGCTGTTCAGCGCGTTCGCGGTGAACGCCACGTACCGCGAGGACGAGACGTGCCTGCTCGTCCACGTCGGCGCGGCGGGCCTCGACATGGCGCTGCAGCGCGGCGGCGAGCTGCTGTTCGCCCGCAACGCGACGCCGGGCGGCCTCGCGTTCACCCAGGCGGTCGCGTCGGCCTTCTCGACCCCCGAGGGCAAGGCCGAGACGCTCAAGCTGTCGAAGGGCGACGTGACGCCGCGCGCGCAGGCGCGCTACGCCGACCCGACGGCCGAGAAGGTCGCCAACGCCATGGTGGCGACGGCGGGCCAGGTCGCGCAGCTCATCCAGTCGACGCTGATGATCGGCCGGGCCCAGACGAAGCTGCCGGACCTCAAGGTCGACCGCGTGCTGCTGGCCGGCGGCGGCGCGTCGCTCAAGGGCCTCGACGCGTACCTGAAGCAGGCGATGGGCGTCCCGGTCGAGCGGTTCAACCCGTTCGAGGCGTGCGACCTCTCCGGCCTGCCCGACGACGAGAAGGCGGCGCTCGAGGCCGCCCCGCACGAGTTCGCCTCGGCCCTCGGCCTCGCGCAGATGCTCTCGGAGCCCGCGGCCTTCCGGCTCGAGGTGATCCCCGACGAGGTCCGCCGCAAGCGCGACTTCGCGACGAAGGGCGTGTTCGCGATCGCGGCCGCCGTCGTGGCCGCGGCCGGCCTGGGCGTGCTCTGGTCGGCCCGGAAGAGCGCGGCCGCCGAGGTGGCGCGGCAGGGTGCCGTCTACCGGAGCGAGGAGGAGCGCAAGGCCAACAAGCCCCACAAGGACTTCGTGGAGCTGGTCAAGGCCGAGCAGGAGGCGCGCGAGAAGCACCGGCGCCTCGCGCAGCTCGCGCTCCCCGGCGTGCTGCTGTCCGACACGCTCGCGCTGCTCGACGACGCGATGAAGGACCACCCCGAGGTGTACCTCGGCGAGTCGAGCCTCGTCGTCGAGGACGTGCTGCCGTCGGCCCCGCTGCTGTTCCCGAAGATCGGGAAGAACGGCGGGTTCCAGGAGCGCGCGTTCACGCGCCACGAGCGGTACGCGGTCGTCAAGGTCGTCGGGTTCGTGAGCGAGAGCCCGGCGCCCGACAAGGTGTTCAACGAGTTCGTCGCCGCGTGCCGGGCGAAGGCCCCCGAGCGCCGCCTCGTCGTGCAGATCAAGAAGACGTACCAGGCGCGCGAGCGGCGGTTCGAGCTCGACGTGATGCCGGGCCACGTCTTCCGCCGGAAGGACGACAAGGAGGCCGCGGGGTTCATGCTCCGCGACGCCAAGCTCGACGTGCCCGCCGACGGCGGCGAGCCGACGGGCGTGCGCGGGACGACCGCCGCGGGGGTCACCGTCGTGATCCCGAAGGACCAGATCGACCCCCAGGACTGGAACGCGTTCGCCGGGTCCGCCGGCGATGCGGGAGGGAAGTGACGTCGTGGACGAGCTCTGGCAGCGCTATCGGACGTTCTGGGTGCCCGTGCTCTACGGCGTGGGCGCCTTCCTCGCCGGCCTGATCGTCGTCAACATCGTGACGGCGGACCCCGACGCGGGCAAGTCGCAGAACGAGACCCGCGTGCGGTTCTTGAAGCAGTTCACCGCGCCGACCCCGGGCCAGCTCGACGGCGCCCGGACGAACCGCGACCTCCTCACGAAGGAGGTGGCGCGCAAGGCCGCGCTCGTGGACCAGCGCCACGGCGAGGCCGAGGACCTGATCGAGGTGTTCGTGGCGCAGGCCCTGCGCGCGGCCCACCTCCGCGGGTCGCTCCCCGCCGACGCGGCGCGCTTCGACGACGACGTCGCGGCGAAGGACCAGGCCACGGCCCGGTACGAGCAGCGGCGCGCCGACTTCGTCCAGATCCTGCGCTCGCAGGACCCGAACGTGGGCTTCTCCCGCGTGCGCGCCGACGTCGTGACCGAGCTCGGCGTCCGGGCCAACCGCGCCGACGTGGACGTGGCGCCGCAGGCCGACGACTTCGGCCTCTCGGCGGTCACCGCCGTGGACCGCGCGGAGCTCCCGCGCCGGCTCGCCAACCTCGCGCTCATCGCGACGATCGTCGACGTCGCGATCCGCGAGGGCGTCCGGTCGATCGACGCGGTGCAGATCCTGCAGCCCGAGGTGCGCTTCGCCGCCCAGGGCCCCGACGCGTTCATCTCGGAGTGGCCGGTGATGGTGACCGTGACCGGCACCCCCGACGCCGTCCGCGCGATCCTCAACGTGCTCACCGACCCGGCGCGCCCGACGCCGCTGGGCTCGTGCTCGCTCAAGCAGACGAACAAGCGGGACGGCCTCCTGCGCGCCGAGATCCGCGCCTACAGCATCCGCGTCCGCGGCGAGGTCCCGCTCGGCCTCGAGAACGAGGGGGAGTGACCGATGGTCCTCGCCGCCGGTTTCTTCGTCACGTTCCTCATCTTCCTGGCCCTCGGGCTCGGCGCGCTCGTCGTCACGGCCGCGCTCGACCGCGCGCTCGGCAAGGAGCGCGGCCTCTTCCTGTGGTCGTTCGCGCTGCTCGCCATGGCGTTCCTCCTGCGGGCCGAGGCCCCCAAGCAGGTGAACGTCTCGCCCCAGGCGCTGAAGCTGTCCGCGGCGGTGGACCCGTCGAAGGCCCTCCAGCTGTCGCCCCAGGTCTTCGCGCGCAGCGAGCTGGCGCGCGGGCTGCGGAACGCCTTCCAGGAGCAGTCCGACACCCGCCCGCTGCCGCCCGAGCGCCTGCCCGAGCCGCCGTCGGTCGGGCTCGCGTTCCCGCTGCCGGCGACGATCCCGGGCGTCGCGCCCGCCGGTCGGCGCGTCTACCGCGTCGCCGAGCCGCCGAAGGTGACGATGGGGGACGGCAGCAAGCTCCCCGACGTGCCGCCGGACGCGTACGTGTCGTGGACCCCGCAGCCCGAGGACGTGTTCGACTGGATCGTCGCCAACGGGTCGCGCGTGTACATCTACATCCGCGCCGTGGACGGCGTGAAGGAGGGCTCGGCCCGCTGGGAGGACCCCAAGAGCCCGCGCTGGAACCTCGCGCTGAAGGGCGCCACCCCGACGTTCGAGAAGTCGTGGGAGAACCTGCAGGTCGAGTTCGCCTACCTCGGCAACGAGGAGCAGGCGCGGAAGTTCGTCGCCACGCCCCGCAAGGCCCGCGGCCAGAGCGTCGCGACCCTCGAGGGCAGCAAACACGAGCAGTGGTTCCTCCGCCGCACGGTGGACAACCTCTTCGTCGAGGCGTGCCGTCGCGCGGGCAACCCCGTGATGAGCGCGCTCGGCGTCGAGGGGCTGCGCGCCGTCGCCGCCGAGATGGCGACCGTCGGGCAGTCCGGCAAGGAGGACGGCAAGGGCTGGCGCAAGGCCATCGAGGCGCTCGAGCTCGCGCTCGCCAAGTGCGCCGCGGAGCGCCGGGAGCCCACGGAGGTCCTCGAGGCGCTCATCGACGCGTACCGCGCGGTGCACGACGAGACGCGCCTCATGGCGACCCTCGCGAGCTTCCTCTCGACCGCGTCGGGGAACGCCGTCGCCGAGGGGAGCACCTGGGTCGGCGACCTGTTCCTGCAGCGCCTCCGGCTCGCGGACCGCGCGGACGCGTACTACGCCCGCGCGCTCGAGACGACGAAGGGGCTCAAGGAGGCGCTCGTCGGGCGCGGGGACGCGCTCGGGTACATGGGCGACCACGCCGGCGCGCTGAAGGCGTACCGGCAGGCCGCCGACTCCGGCCGCGGCGAGCTCGCGGTGCGCGAGGCCGAGGCGCTGCTGCGGCTCGGCGACCTCGCCGGCGCGAAGGCCGCGGCCGAGCAGGCGCTCGGCGCCGACGCCTACGACGTCCGGGCCCTCCTGGTGAAGGGCGCCGCGCAGTACGCCGCGGGCGACGTCGCGGGCGCGCGGGACGCGTTCGCGCAGGCCGCGGTCCTGCCGGGCGACGGCGCCGCCGGCGCCGGCGCGCGCCGCCACCGCGCCGAGGCGCTGTTCGACCTCGGCCTCGCGGAGTGGCGCCTCGGCCACGGCGACGCCGCGACCGCGGCGTTCGACGCCGCCGAGAAGGCGCTCCGCGCCGGCGCCCAGCGCGGTCGCCACCCGGACGAGACGGTGTCGGCCGAGCTCGGCCGCGCCCTCCTCCAGCTCGGCCAGGGCAACGCGGACGAGGCGTCCGCCGCGCTCGACCGCGCCCGCGAGCAGGCCGAGCGCTGCGCGTACGTCGAGTTCCTCGCCGGCTGGGTCGCGCGGCAGCAGGGCGACGCGCCCCGCGCGCGGGGCCGGTTCGAGGCCGCGCTCGGGCTCGCGCCCGACTACCACGAGCTCGACGGCTGGCTCGCCGAGACGCGCCTGTCCGTCGCGCAGCTCGCGGTGAGCGAGGGCCGGCCGCTCGCCGAGGCCGGCGCCGACTTCCAGGCCGCCGTCAGCTTCGCCGAGCGCGCGGCCGCCACCGAGCTCGCCGCCCTCAAGGGCGACCTCAAGGCCAACCCCGACCTCGCGATCCGGCTGGCCCTGACGCAGGTGCAGAACCAGCGGCTGCCCGAGCGCCGGCGCTTCGAGGCCGCGCTCAAGACGGCCGAGGACGTCCTCGCGAAGGTCCGCGACGAGCGCCGGGCCCTCGCGATCAAGGGCTACTGCAACTACCGCCTCGGCGTGAACGACCCGAGCCGCTACGACCAGTGCCTGCGCGACTTCCAGGCCGTCGTGGACGTGCAGGGCTCGGGCGAGGACGACCCGTGGCGCAAGTACGCCGCGGCGTCGCGCAAGACCGTCACGCGGTGGCTCTCGCTCGAGGAGAAGACGATCGAGTTCGCCGAGAGCCAGCTCCCGTCGGACTGGGAGCTCTCCCAGAGCCACGGGATCCGGGTCGGCCCCGACGAGGGCTGGCTCGTCTACCGCGACCAGAACCGCAGCGCGGGCGCCTCGGACGACGGCAACGACGCCGACCCGACGGTGAGCGCGAAGAACAAGAAGCTGTTCGGCAAGGAGTCGCTCGAGACGGTCCAGGTGTGGCTGTCGATCCCGAAGCGCGACACGTCGGTCAACAAGGTCGTGTTCGGCGTCGTCGTGCAGCCGCCGTCGGGCGCCGGCAAGGGCCTCGGCCGCAACCAGGGCATCGGCGTCTTCTACAACCGCGGGAAGGTCGCCCTGCGGATCGGCGGCGGCGCCGACCCGCTCTACAAGGACGGCTCGATGAAGGCCGTGATGAAGGACGGCGCCGAGATGGAGTGGCCGGACGACGGCGGCGCCGTGCTCGTCGAGATCCAGCGCAGCGGCGACGACGGCACCCAGCTGACGGTCCGCCTCAACGGCCAGGAGCTGGTGTCGGACAAGGTCTCCGCGTTCCGCCGCGCCCGCGGCGAGCAGGAGCTCTGGCTCGGCGGCTGGTCCGCCAAGGCCGAGAAGTGGGACATCCGCATCGACAAGGTGCGGGTCGTGAGGACCAAGTGATGCGCACCCGCGGGGCCCCGTCGTCGTGCCGCGCCCGGTCCCGGGCCGGCTTCTCCTTCGTCGAGATCCTGGTCGTCATGGGCATCATCGCGGTGCTCGTGGGCCTCGGCATCGGCGTGTACATGCTCGCGATCAGGCAGTCCGAGAAGTCGAAGTCGGCGGCCCTCCTCAACAAGGTCCGCGCGAGCATCGACCTCTGGAAGGGCAAGTACCGCGCCTACCCGCCGTCGGAGTTCCAGAAGCTGTCCATGGTGCTCGGGCCGACGCTGAAGCTCGGCCGCCCGGTCCCGTCGAACTCGAACAACGCCGGCATCGAGGCGCTGGTGCAGGCGCTCTACACGCCGGGGTTCGGCCAGAACCCGGACCTCGACGAGGACAAGTGCAACACCGACGACGACGCGCTCGACAAGGCGTTCGCGTCGAACGGCGACCTCAAGCTCTGGGAGATCAAGGACCCCTGGGACAACCCGCTCGTGTACTTCACGGACGCGGACTACAAGGACGCCGACAAGAACCCGCACTCGTACGTGAACGGGGCCGGCGACGCCGTGGAGCCGAAGCCGTGGAAGACCTCGAGCGGGACGTTCGCGCAGGCGAACGGCTTCCAGCTCTACTCCATGGGCGCCGACGGCCTGCCCAACACCGACGACGACGTGAAGGCGTGGGAGTGAGCCGGACGTGACGACGGCGGCGGCCCTCCTCCCGGCGGCCCGGACGCGCGCGCGCGGCGCGACGGGCTTCACGTTCATGGAGATCGTCATCGTCATGGCGCTCGCGGCCATGCTCCTCGGCATCGGGATCGGCTTCCTCACCAACGCGGGACGCGCCACCGTGGCGCAGCAGGCTGCGGAGATCGTGGCGGAGTCCGGTCGCCGGTGCCTCAACACGAGCGCCGGCGGCAAGCGGGCCACCCTCGACCTCCGGACCGTCGACGTGGACGGCGACAAGCGCATCGAGGTGCAGACGTCGGTCCAGCGCACGGTCCTGACCTCGAACTTCGAGCTCGAGCCGGAGTGGCTCGTGAACGCGAACGAGCCGTCGATCGCGAAGACCACCGGCGCGGTCCGGCTCGACCCGGCCGGCAAGAGCGGCGCGTGCGCGGTCTTCGTCGCGGGGTCGTCCGTCGAGTACGGCAGCCGGTCCGCGTTCACGATGACGGACGGCGTCGAGGTGGAGTGCTGGGTGCGCCCCGAGACCGGCGGGAGCAACATGCCGCTCCTGACCTCCGACGAGGACGGCAAGGTGATCTGGCGCGTCTCGCTGCTGCCGGCCACCGGCCGCACCGCGACGTTCGAGGTGAAGTTCGAGGTCGCCGAGACGCCGGCGGACGCGGTCGAGGGCACGGCTTCGGCGAGCAACCGGTCGTTCGTCACGAAGGGCGGCGCCGTCGGGGCGAGCCAGTGGGCGCACCTCCGCGTGCTCTACGACGGCCGCGACTGC
>JAEUHO010000145.1 GCA_016795345.1 Planctomycetia bacterium
GCTTCCAGGCGCCCAGCTCGACGAGCGTGTGGTCGGGGCCCTCGACGTCGTGGACGACCGGGCGCGGCGCGGGGCGGGGGGCCGGCCGCTCGGGCGCCGGCGCGCGCCGCCACGGGTCCGGCGCGGGCTCGGGGCGCGGCGCCGGGCGGGGGACCGGCCGCTCGTCGGCGGGCGCGTCCTCCGCGGGGGGGGGTGCCGGCTTCGCCTTGCCGCGCAGCATCTCGACGAGGCGGATGAGCCCCGCGATCGCGAAGAAGGCGATGAGGCCCCAGTCGTCGAGCCCGATGCGGGCGGCGACGACGGGGCCGAGCCCGCCGGGAAGGGCGAGGACGGGGCTCACGTCGCCTTGCCGCCGTCGGCGCGCTCGCCGCCGCCGAGGCTGCGGCGCATGTCCGTGTCGGCCTGGAGGTTCTTGAGGTTGAAGTAGTCGAGCGCGCCCATGTTGCCGCTCTTCAGCGCGTTGGCGATGGCCATCGGGATCTCGGCCTCGGCCAGCACGACCTTGGCGCGGTTCTCGACCACCTCGGCCTGCATCTCCTGCTCGCGGGCGACGGCCAGCGAGCGGCGCTCCTCGGCCTTGGCCTGCGCGACGCGCTTGTCGGCCTCGGCCTGGTCGGCCTGCAGCCGCGCGCCGATGTTGTCGCCGACGTTCACGTCGGCGATGTCGATGGAGAGGATCTCGTACGCGGTGCCGGCGTCGAGGCCCTTCGCGAGCACCGACTTGCTGATGCGGTCCGGCGTCGCGAGGACCTCCTTGTGGTCCGTCGCGGAGCCGATCGTCGCGACGATGCCCTCGCCGACGCGGGCGATGATGGTCTCGTCGGTCGCGCCGCCGACCAGCTGCCGGATGTTCGTGCGCACGGTCACGCGGGCGCGCACCTTGATCTGGATGCCGTTGCGGGCCACCGCGTCGATCGTGTCCACGCCCTTGCTCGGGTCGGGGCAGTCGATGACCTTCGGGTTGACGCTCGTCTGGATGGCCTCGAGCACGTTGCGGCCCGCGAGGTCGATGCCGGCGGCCGTCTTGAAGTCGAGCGGGATGCCCGCGCGGTCGGCCGCCACCATGGCCTTGATGACGCTCGGGACGTGCCCGCCCGCGAGGTAGAGCGCCTCGAGGGACGTCGTGTCCACCTTCAGGCCGGCCTGCACCGCCATGATCTTGCTGTTCACGATCACGCCGGCGTTGACCTTCCGCAGCCACATCCCGACGAGGCTGAAGATCGAGACGTCGGCCTTGCTGAAGTAGGCCTGGATCCAGAGCTTCACGAACTTCAGCAGGACGAACAGGAAGACGAGGAGGACGACGCCCCCGAGGATGAGGACGATCTGGCTGAAGGTGACGTCGGCGGCGAGCGGGGTCATGGGCACCTCGGGGGGGAACGTTCGGCGGGGGGGAGTGGGTGGGGGAGCGCGGGGGGGGACGGGTGGGGGAACGGGTGGGGGAACGGGTGGGGGAACGGGAAGACGCGGCGGGCGCCGGGGCGTCAGGCCCCGCGGTCGGGGGCGACCGGGCGGACGACGATGCGGTACCCCTCGACGGCGACGACGCGGACGCGCGTGCCGGCGTCGAGCGACCCGGTCTCGGCGGTCACCGTGCGGCGCTCGTCGCCGAGCGACGCGGTGCCCGAGGGACGGAGGTCGGTGAGCGCGACGCCGTCGACGCCCACCAGGTGGGCCGCGGGCGGGACGCCGGCGCTGGTGTCGGCGGGCGGCGCGTCGAGGACCATGCCGCGCGCGAACGGCAGGCGCGGCAGGGCCCAGAACGCGCCCTTGAGCACCAGCGGGATGGCGACGACCTGCACCGCGACGAGGACCCAGAAGAAGGCCTGGCCGACCTCGCGCAGGGCGATGATGTCGGCGAACACGATGGCGGTGATCGAGAGGAGGCCGAACAGCCCGAGCGACGGGAAGAGGACCTCCGCCACCATGAGGACGAACCCGGCCATGGTCAGACCGATGGACTGGATCACGCGGGAGGGCCCTCCACCGGGCGGACGATGACGCGGGCGCCCTCGACGCGCTGGACGCGGACGGCCGTGCCGGCCTCGACCCATCCGCCCTCGCTGGTGACGTCCACCACGCGCCCGTCGACGGACGCCCGGCCCGCGGGCCGGAGGTCGGTCGTGGCGGTGCCCGCCGCGCCGACGGCGACCGTGACGTCGCCGGGGACCGCGACGGCGCCGGCGCCGAGGCCGTCGGCGGACAGGTGCAGGTGGCGGCGCGCGAACGGCAGCGACGGCACGACGCGCGAGATCAACACGAGGAACACGCCGCCGACGACCACGGTCGCGGCGAACTGGCCGAGGAAACGCGCGAACACCGGCCACGAGAGCGAGCCCGACGACTCGAGGTCGAAGCCCGTGGCGAGCGAGAGCACCCCCGCCGCCGTCGCGACGATGCCGAGGATCCCGGCGACACCGAAGCCCGGCAGCAGGAACGCCTCGACGAGGAGCAGCAGGATCCCGACGCCGAGCAGCAGGAAGGAGAAGCCGTTCGCGAGGTCCGCGGTGAAGGTGACCATCGCGAGGAGCGCGAGGGCGCACGCGCCGACGATCGAGGCGAGGCCGAGCCCCTGGTAGATCGAGAGCCCGACGCACACGACGAGCAGCCCGCCGAGGATGCCCGTGAGCCCGAGCAGCCAGCGGCTCGCGCGCTCGCGCCACGTCATGGCGACGAGCGTGACCGTGCCGTCGTCGGCGCGCAGCTCCGCGAGCAGCGCCGCCTCGTCGGGGAAGGAGCGCTCGACGAACCCGAAGTACATCGCCTCCTCGGTGGACATGGTGAGGATGGTGCCGCGCGGGATCGCGATGCGGACGCGCTCGAGGTGCCGGCGCGGCACGCCGTCGACGAGCTCGTCGTCGCGGGCCTGCTGGAAGTCGTCGGCGTCGACGAACCGGCGCCCCGCGACGCCCTTCGCCCGCACCTCGAGGACCTCCTTCGCGGTGCTGACGAGCTTCTGCGCGACGAGGGGGTTCCAGTCGCGGTCCGTGGCGAGGGCGCGCACGAAGTGGCGGAGATAGGTCTCGGCCTTCTCGCCCGCGGGCTCGGCGCCGCCGAAGGTCATCGTGACGGGCTGCGCGTCGCCGAGGATGGCGCCCGGCGCCATGACGACCTCGTCGCAGGCGAGCGCGGTCAGCGAGGCCGCCGAGAGCGCGGCCGCCGGCACCCAGGCCACCGTCCGCACCTCGTCGCGCACCGCGAGGAGGGCCTGGACGATCTTCATCATCGAGTCGAGGCGCCCGCCGGGCGACTCGATCCGGAGCACCACGCAGTCGGCCTTGGCCGCCACGGCGGCCGCCAGGCTGCGCTCGACGTACGCGGCGAGGGCGGGCTCGAACTCGCCCTCGAGGTCGATGACGTGGATCGCCCGGAACGTCTCGCCGACGTGGCTGGGCCTCGCGTCGGCGGGCCGGACGGCCGCGACCCACGCCACCGCCGCGCTCGCGAGCGCGAGCAACGCCGTCCGCAGGGTCTTCGTCCGTCCCATGCCGCGATTGTACGGGGGGGCCGAGCCCCCCCGGCGGCAAACCGCGCCGGGAACCGTCCCGGCGCGGTCCACCGGGGTCTTCAGCGGATGCGGCCGAACGTCCGGAGCGTGCCGAGGCTGGCCGGCCCGCTGCCGAGGAACGTCGTCGGCGAGAGCGTGCCGGACACCGTGACGAACACCTCGGGGCCGTCCTGGTTGAACGCGCCGACGACGAGGCTCCCGAGGGTGCGGCCCGGCGTCGTCGCGACCGCCGTGGTCCCGGGGACGTACGCGCCGGAGATCGCCTCGCCGTCCACGAGGTCGGCGGGCAGCGACAACGCGAGCAGCCGGCCGGGCTTCGCGACCGGGAACGCGAACAGGTCGCCGAACCCGCTCACGACGAGCGTGCGCCCGTCCGACGCGAGGCCGAGGCCCGCGACGTTGCCGCCGGGCCCGCCCGCCTCGTCCGGGTCGATCGGGATCGGGTTCGTCGCGCCGCGGAGCACCGCGACCTTCGACGGGTCCACCGTGGGGGTGACGACGCCGTCGAGGCGGAGCAGGTAGACCTCGCCGAGCACCGACGACGCGAAGAAGGCGACGCGGTGCCCCGCGCCGTCGCGGCCGACCGCGGGCCGGCTGCCCGCGAGCCCGACCAGGCCGAGCTCGAAGCGACCCAGGAGGTCGAGGGAGACCGGGTCGAACACCTCGACCGACGCCGGGCTCGCCGGCAGCAGCCGGAACGCCGCGTCGAACGCGGTGGTGCCGGCGTTGGTGACCAGCACGCGCGAGCCGCCGCGGGGCAGGTCGAGGCGCGTGACCGCCACCGGGTTGTGGTCGTGCGTGAACAGCGTCCGCGTCGCGAACCCCGGCGCCGCGATGCGTCGCACCGGCGCGGGCTCCGCGAGGTCGACGTCGAACACCTGCACCGTGCCCGGGTACTTCACCGCGCCGAACGACGGCGTGCCGAACACGATGTTCGCCATGGCGACGAACAGGCGACCGCGCTCGGTGCCGTCGGTCGGCACGAACACCACGCCCTCGGCCTGCGACTGCCGGAACGAAGTCCCGGGCACCGGCGCGCCCGTCGAGTCGAGCAGGCCCGCCGACGGCACGAGCGTCGCGAGGTCGAGCACCTGCACCACGGTCCCGCGCAGCGGGTCGAACACGACGAGGTTCGAGAGCGCCGGGTCGGAGTCGCTGCCGCCCGCGCTCACCAGCGCGAACGCCACGTCGTCGGCGGCCACCTCGAGGTCGTTCACGTAGGCGCCGAAGCCGATGGGGGCGTCGGGGTCGAACGGCCGCCCCGCGCTGTCGATCAGGTCGAGGGGCCGGATCGTCGTCGGCTGGTACCGGATCGACGTGGTCGGCGCGGTGCCGCCGGCGTCCACCGGCACGACGGTCGCGCCGCCGGCCTCGACCTGGTCGGCGTCCGTCGTGAACAACGTGCCGCGGTACGCGACGAGGTCGCTCGGGAACGAGCCGAAGGCCGCCGTGCGGCCGAGGCCGTACGCGGTCTCGGTCCACAGGGGCGACCGCGGGAACGTCGGCGGCGGCACGGGCACCGGCGTCGGCGCCGGGCCCACGGGCAGGTCCGGGTTGCCCGCCACGAACGGCGGGTTCGGGGCGCGATCGCTCCCGCCGCCGCCGCACGAGGGCAGGACCGCGAGGAAGGCCGCGAACGACGCGGCAGCGCCCGTCCGCGCACGACGGCGGACGGAGGACGGGACACGAGCGGGAAGGGAGCGCATGGGGCACCTCCCTCCGGGCCCCGCGGTGACCGCGGCGGGGACGGATCCGCGCGCGCCGGCACGGAGAGCCCGGGCCGGGCGCCGAATCCTCGAACACCGGAGGAATCGTCGGAGGTCTCGCCTGCGGGCCGGTCTTCTGGCTCCCGGATCGTCCTTCCTCGGGACCGCCTTCCCAGCCCCGCGCGCAGGCGCAGGTCCAGTGGCGGACGCGCGGCCCAGCGGGCCTCGCGTCATCGTCCCGGGGTCGTCCCCGGTCACAGCGGCGGGTCCGCGGGGGATTCACACCCCTCTTCCGCGCACCGGCGCCACCCCGTCGGGGCGGCTGATGGTCGATGCGCAGGACCCACAGGCGTCGGTCGGGCAAAGAGCGGGCCGCAGTCTACCGAACCGCCCACTCCGACCGAAGCGCGTTCGCTCCCCGGCCCCGCGACGGCGGAACCGACCGTCCGGCACGCGAGGCCCGGCCGCCGGCCGTCGGGACGCGCGCCGGTCGGGCGACGCCCTCGCGGGGCGCGGCTGTCGTTCCGGAGTTTGACCTTCGGCCCGCTCCCCGGCACCATCCTCCGTCCTGGCGCGGTCCTCGGGGCTGTAGCTCAGTTTGGCAGAGCGCGTGAATGGCATTCACGAGGTCAGGGGTTCGAACCCCCTCAGCTCCACCACCGCCCAGGAAGGTCGCCGTCGCCACGGCGACCGTCGAGTCCTGCCATTCCGGGGTGCCCCCGGCGACGAACCCGAGCGGACGCGCCCCGGCCCCCGGTGACGCGGCCCCGGGACCGGTGACGCGGGTCGTCCGACCCGGCCCGGTGCGCCGTCGGTGACGCTCCGGCGGTCCGTGAGTCACTCCGTTTGCCGCCGCGCAGGCGTGCCCGCCGGGCCGCCGAGGCGGCCCGAGGTCGCCCGATGAAGTACGCGGAACGGATGGGTCGGCTCGGCACCGAGACCGCCTTCGAGGTGCTCGCGAAGGCGAAGAAGCTCGAGGCCGAGGGGAAGAAGATCGTCCACCTCGAGATCGGGCAGCCCGACTTCCCGACGCCGCCGCACATCGTCGAGGCGGCCGCGAAGGCGCTGCGCGACGGGCACACGGGCTACACCGCGGCGCCCGGCATCCCCGAGATCCGCGAGGCCGTCGCCGAGCACATCGCGGCGCGGCTCGGGCAGCCGGTGCACCCCGACGAGGTCGTCGTGACGCCGGGCGCGAAGCCCATCATGTTCTACATGTTCCTCGCGTTCGTCGAGCCGGGCGACGAGGTCATCTACCCGAACCCGGGCTTCCCGATCTACGAGTCGATGCTCGACTTCATCGGGGCCAAGCGCGTGCCGCTGCCGCTGACGGCGAAGAACGGCTTCCGCGTCGACCTCGACGTCCTCGAGCGCCTCGTCACCGACAAGACGCGCCTCCTGATCCTCAACACGCCGGGCAACCCGACCGGCGGCATCGTGCCGCCCGAGGACCTGCCGCGCATCGCGCAGATCGTCACGAAGCGCAAGGACCTGGTGGTCCTCTCCGACGAGATCTACTCGCGGATCCTGTTCGGCGGCCGCCACGCGTCGCTCGCCGCCCAGCCGGGCATGCGCGAGCGCACCGTCATCCTCGACGGCTTCAGCAAGACGTACGCCATGACCGGCTGGCGCCTCGGCTACGGCGTGATGCCGAAGGAGTGCGCGACGCGCTTCTCGCAGCTGATGGTCAACAGCAACTCGTGCACGGCGAACTTCGTGCAGCGCGCCGGCGTGGCCGCGCTCCGCGGCCCGCAGGACGCCGTCGGCGCCATGGTGGCCGAGTTCCACCGCCGCCGCGACCTCATCTGCGACGGCCTGAACGCGATCCCGGGCTTCTCGGTGAAGCGCCCCGACGGCGCGTTCTACGTCTTCCCCGACACGAGCAAGACCGGGCTCAAGTCGACCGACCTCGCGCACCGGCTGCTCTACGACGCCGGCGTCGCGTGCCTCTCGGGCACGTGTTTCGGCGGCCACGGCGAGGGCTACCTCCGGTTCTCGTTCGCGAACAGCGTCGAGAACATCGAGGACGGCCTCGCGCGCATCCGCAAGGCCCTCGCCGCGACGCCCGCCCGTTGAGCCCGGCGCGGCCCGCGCGCCGCGCCGCTTTCGCCGCCGTGACGGCGCTCCTGTGGGCGCTCCGCCCCGCCGGGGCGGCGCCCCACGAGCCGTTCGCGCTCGCCGCCCGCGTGCCCGCCTCGACGCTCGCGTTCGCGCGCGTGCCGAGCCCGCGGGCGTTCCTCGACGCGTG
>JAEUHO010000151.1 GCA_016795345.1 Planctomycetia bacterium
TCGGGCATCGCGGCGACGAAGTCGTGGGCGTGGGCGCGGCGGCAGGCGGCCTCGATCGCGGCGGGGGAGGCGTTCGGGCGGCCCCGCGCGACGTTCTCGGCGACGGTGCCCTCGAAGAGGTCGGGGTGCTGGTGGACGATCGCGCACCGGCCGCGGACCGACGCGAGGGTCGCGCCGCGGACGTCGACGCCGTCGACGCGCACGGTGCCGCGCGTCGCGTCGCGCAGGCGCGGCACGAGGTCGAGCAGCGTGGACTTGCCCGCGCCGCTCGGCCCGACCACGGCGACCCGCGCCCCGGCCGGGACCTCGAAGGTGACGCCGTCGAGGGCGGCGCGGCCGTCCGGGTAGACGTAGGCCACGTCGTCGAACGCCACCGCGCCGCCGCCCGGCGGGAGCGGCCGGGCGTCGGGGGCGTCCGCGATGTCGGGCGCGCGGTCGCGGAGCGCGAAGAGGCGCTCGGCGGCGGCGGACGAGATGCCGATGCGGTTGCCGAGGTCGCCCAGCTTGCGGAACGGGTCGAGGGTGCCGAGGAGGGCGGTATAGAGCGCGAGGAACGCCGCGGCGTCCATGGCGACGATCCGCGAGAGCCCCACGCCGAGCATGGCGGCGACGCCGAGGGCCGACATCGTCTCGAGGACCGGGCTCGTCATCGCGTCCGTGCGCGTCATCCGGCGGTCCTCGTCGTAGAGGCGCGCGGACCGCGCCTCGAAGCGGGCGACCTCGGCCGCCTCGCCGCCGAAGGCCTGCACGGTGCGGAGGCCGCCGAGGGCCTCCGCCGCGACCGACATCATGCCGCTGCGGGCCTCGAGCACGCCGCGGGCGCGGCGCCGGATCTTGCGGGCGAGCAGCGCGGTGGTGCCGAAGACGACGGGGAAGACGAGCAGCGTGAGGAGCGTGAGGCGCGCGTCGATCGCGATCGCGACGCCCACCATGCCGACGACCTTCACCGGCTCGCGGACCACCTTCGCGAGCGCGGCCCCGAGGCCGGCCGAGAGGTAGTCCACGTCGGTCGTGAAGCGCGTGATGGAGTCCTGCACGCCCTTCGCCTCGTAGAACCCGACGGGCTGGCGCAGGGCGTGGGCGAAGACCTCCTCGGCGACGTCGAGCACCGCGCGGCGCGTGAGCGCGGCGGTCCACGCGTCCTGCAGGAACCGCGCGAAGGCCTTCAGCGCCGTCAGCAGCACCCCGAGGGCGAGGAACGCCGCCAGGAGCGAGGCCTTGTCGTCGCCCGCGACGCGGCGCATGGCGTCGATCAGGCCGCGGGACCACGCGTCGATGGCGCCGTGGCCGGCGCTCTCCTCGCCGAAGAGCACGCGGAAGAACGGGAGGCCCGTCGCGAAGGTCGCGGTGTTGAGCACGCCGACGGCGAGCGCGGCGGCCATGGCGGCCGTCAGGCGGCCGCGGTGGCGCAGCACGTACCGCACGAGGCGGAGGTACGACCTCATCGCGGGCGCCCCGTGGGGCCGCGTTTGCGGGCGGACGCGCGCGCGACGAGCCGCGCCAGCTCGGCCAGGGGCAGGCCCGGGCGCTCGAACGCCGCGCCGTAGCCGCGCAGCACGCGGTGGCGGTCGGCGCGGGAGACGGCCGGGCCCACGGACGCGTCGAGGCGGGCGAGGTCGCGGGCGCGCCGCCGCCACGGCACCGGCCGGCGCGCCGCGCGCGCGCCGTCGAGGTCGACGACGGCGTAGGCGACGCCGCGCGGCGTGGGGTAGGCGACGAGGTTCGGCGCCTTCAGGTCGCGGTGCACGACCTCC
>JAEUHO010000191.1 GCA_016795345.1 Planctomycetia bacterium
CGGTGTGGACGACGCCGACGGTGAGGGGACGACCCATGCGCCGAGGATCGTAGCGGCACCGCGCCCCGCTACGATCCTACGGATGGACGGCCCCGCCGACGCCCCGCCCGCCCTCGCCCCGGGCCCGACGCCGGGCCGCGCGGGCCGGTGGTTCGCCGCGCTGCTCGCCATCGCGGTGCCGTTCCTCGCGTTCCGCCTCGGCGCGAAGGACGTCTGGGAGGCCAGCGAGGGCCGGCCGCTCGAGAGCGCGCGCGAGATGCGCGCGACGGGCGAGTGGCTGGTGCAGCGCACGAACGGCGAGGTGGACCTCACGAAGCCGCCGCTCTACGCGTGGGCCGCGCGCGCGGCGTTCGCGCTCGGCGGCGACCACGAGGGCGTGGGCCGCGTCCCGGCCGTGCTCGCGGCGCTCGCCTGCCTCGGCGCGGTGTTCGTCCTGGCGCGGCGCGTCGCCGGCCCGCGCGCGGGCTTCCTCGCGGGCCTCGTCCTGCTCACCACGGCGAAGTTCGCCTGGCAGGCGCGCCTCGCGGAGCTCGAGCTGCCGCTCGCGGCGGGCGTCCTGTGGGCGTTCGTCGGCCTCGACGGCGCCCTCGGGGCCACGGACGCCCGCGCGCGCCGTCGCGCGACGCTGCTCGCGGGGCTCGCGTTCGGCTTCGCCGCGGCCGTCAAGGGGCCCATCGCGTTCCTCCTCGTCCCGCCGGCGTTCGTCGCGTACGCGGTCCGGACGGGCCGGGGCCGCCGCCTCCTCGCGCCGTGGGCCGGCGCGGTCCTCGCGCTCGCGTTCGTCGGCGTGGCCGCGTGGCCGCTCGCGTGCGGTCAACGCGACCGCGCGTGGCTCGAGACGCTCCTCTCGTTCGCCCGCGGCGACAACGTGGGCCACCGCCGCGACGCGTTCTACTACGTCGTGCAGTACCCCGCGTTCGCGCTGCCGTGGACGCCGCTCGTGCTGCTCGGGCTCGCGGGCCGCGGCGCGCGCGGCCTCGCGGCGGACGCCGCGCGCCGCGCGCGGCTGCCCGTCGTGGCATTCGTCGTCGCGTTCGTGCTGCAGTCCGCGCTCGAGGCCAAGCAGACGCACTACCTCGTCCCGGTCGTGTTCCCCATGGGCGCGGTCCTCGCGGGCCTCGTGCTCGAGCACGCGCTCGCGTCGCGGGAGGGCGCCGGGGCGCGGTCGGGGCCCCGCTTCGGGCCGGGCCTCGCGTCGGCGTTGCCCGGGGCCGCCGTCGTCCTCGCGCTCGCCGCCGCGTCGACCGACGTGCCGGCGTGGCCCGACGCGGACGCGTTCCTGCGCGGCGCCGCGGTCGTCGTGGGCCTCGCGGTCGCGGGGGCCGCGGTGGCGCTCGTGCCCGTGGCGCGCCGCACGGGGCTGCGGACGGCGGCCGGCGCGATCGAGGCGGCGTTCGTGGCCGTGCTCGTCGTCGAGGCCGCGGTGCTCGGGTGGGTCGTGCCGGGCCGCGACCCCCTCGAGAGCAGCCGCCGGTTCATCGAGGCGGCGGACGCCGCGGTGCCGCCCGGCGAGCCGCTCGGGTGGACGATCTTCGGCTCGCACTCGGACTACCTCTGGTACTTCCGCGACGCGCGCGTCGCGCGGACCGGCCTGCCCGAGCTGCTCGGCGACGGCGACGACGCCACCGTCGCGCGCGTCCGGGCGTACCTGCGCGAGGGCGGCCCGCGGTGGGCGATCGTGACGGGCGCGCAGGCCGACCGGCTCCGGGCCGACGCCGAGGTCGTCCTCCGCGACGACGCGTTCCAGAAGAAGCGTCGGTCGGTCGCGCTCGTGCGCGCCAAGGGGGCTCCGTGAAGCGCCGCGCCGTCTCGTGCCTCGTGGGGCTCGTCGCGAGCTACGCGTTGTTCCGCTTCGCCGCGGCCCGGAGCATGTTCGACACGGCGCTCGCCGTCGTCGCGGCCGCGATCGCCGGCGCGGTGGGCGCGGGCGCGGTGCGCCGCCGCGCGGTGCGCGCGCTGATCGGCGTCGCGCTCGTCGGCGCCACGGTCGCGGGCGCGCTCGTGCTCCACGAACGGCTCCGCGGCGAGCGGCGCGACGACGGCCCGCCGCCGGGCACGTTCCCGGGCCTGCCCCCGCTCGAGCTGCGCGAGGCCGCCGTCGTCGGCGCCGACGGCGACGTCGCGCGCGTGCGCGCGATGGGCCTCTCGCCGTCCGTCGCCTCGCGGTCCGACCCGAGGACGCCGCGGCACGTCCTCGAGAACGGCCGCCACGCCGACCCGCAGCGCCCCCCCGTCGTCCGCCCGTGGCGCTTCGCGGTGTACGCCGACTGCCGCGGCGGCGCGACCGCGTTCGCGCGCGTCCGCGAGGAGGCCGCCCGCCGCCGCGTGGCGTTCGCCATGGGCATCGGCGACCTCGTCGGCATGGCGCGCGGGTACCAGTTCGAGGTCCTGCGCGACCAGTGGGCCGACGCCGGCGTGCCCGCGTTCTTCGTGCCGGGCAACCACGACGTGGACCCGTTCGGGAGCACCGTGCCGTACCAGCGCGTGCTCGGGCCCACCCGCTGGACGTTCGACGCCGACGGCGTGCGGTTCGTCGCGCTCGACTCGTCGCCCCGCCGCCTCGACGACGACCAGGTCGCCTGGGCCGAGGCCCTCCTGCGCGGGCGCCCGCCCGAGGTCCGCCACGTCGTCGTGTTCTGCCACGACCCCGTCTTCCCCCCCACCGGCCGCCCCGAGAAGGGGCTTCCGCAGGACGCGCCCGCGACGCGGCGCCTGCAGGCGGCGCTCGAGGCCGCGGGCGCGACGCTCTTCTGCGGCAGCTACCACGCGTTCGACGAGCGCGTCGTGGGCCGCGTCGTGCAGCGCGTGACCGGCGGCGCGGGGAGCCGGCTCGAGGGCCCGGGCGGCCACCATCTCCTCGTCGTCACCGTCGCCGACACGGGCCTCTCCGTGGAGAAGGTGGACGTGCTCGCCGCCGCCGACGTCTCGCCCGCCGTGGACCGCGTCCTCGTCTTCCGCGACGAGGCCGCGTGGGTCGCGCGCGGGCTCCCGCTCGTGTTCGCGGCGCTCTGGCTCGCGCTCGCGTTCGGCCTCGGCGGCCTCCTCTCGGCCGCCATGCCCCCGCCGCGGCCCACGGCCCCGCCGCCCCCGCTCGCGCCCCCGGGCGGCTGACGACCGGCCCGAGGCACCTCCCGGCGGCGCCCGGGGAGCCTCCCGCGGCGGCGGCCCCGCGCGCCTCGCGCCGGGGTCGCCGGGCGCGCGACGGGTCGTCCGGCGCGCGACGCGGACGGACCGGGCCCCCCGCTCGGCTGGGGGTACGATCGACGGCCTGCCCCCGGAGCCCCCCATGCGCCTCGCCCTCGCGTTCGCCGCCGCCGTCCTCGCCCTCGCCCCCGTCGCCGCCGCCGGCGAGCCGCCCGCGGGCGCCGCGGCCGAGGCGAAGGTGGTCCTCGAGCCGGTGTGGGTCGCGTTCGCCGACGTCAAGGACGCCGAGGCCGCCGCCAAGCTGCAGGCCGCCGTCGTCGCGGTGAAGGGCGTGCGGTCCTTCGAGTGGACGATCGAGCGCGCCGAGGCGAAGGTCGTGCGCGAGCAGGGCGTCGCGGGCGACGACGTGATCGCGAAGGCCGCCGCCGCCGCGGGCCATGCCGCGACGCCGATCGCGACGAAGGAGGCGACGCTGACCTTCGTGAAGAAGCTCCACTGCCCGGCCTGCGTGATGAAGGTCGAGGAGACCGCCCGCGCCATGGCCGCGACGAAGGAGGTCGAGGTGGCGTCGGACCGCCGGACCGTCCGCGTGCGCTTCGACGTGAAGAAGGCCGACGAGGCCGCCTACCGCAAGGCCATCACCGACGCGGGGTACCCGATCGCGGAGTGACGCGCGGCGGCCCGCGCCGTCCGCGACTCACGCCGTCGCGCGCGTGCGCGACGGCCCCGGGCTCCCCACGTCGCTCCGCGCCGCCTCGGCGCCGTCGCCGCCCGTCGGCGGCCACGGGGTGCGGTCGGGCGGTGCGCCGTCGTGCGGCGCGCGCGCCGCGGGGTCGGCGCCCGCCGCCGCGCGCGGTCGCGCGCCATCGGCCCCCACGTCGCGCCCGACCGCGACGCGCAGCGCCACGCACACGTGTTCGAGCGAGCCCCGAAGTCGCGTCACGTCGCACCTCCGTTCGCCCCACGCCGCCCCGCCCGCGGAGGCCCCGGCGGTCCGGGGCCCCCGCGCGGCCGGTCACTTCGGATCGGCCGCCGCCGTCGGGCCCGCGGGGGTCGCGGGCTCGGCGGTCGGGGCCGCGGACGAGGGCCCCTCGGCCTTCGGCACGTCGGGCGCGGGCGCCGCGGGCGTCGCGGCCGGCTTGCAGCCGCCGCAGCACGGCTTGCCGTCGGCGCGCACGCCGGTCCCCTTGCAGCAGCCCTCGCCCCCGCCGCAGCCACACGCCTTGTCGGCGGGCGCGGCGTCCGGGGTCGCCCGGGCCGCGCGCGCGGCGCGCACGGCCTCGGCCTTGCGCTTCGCGGCGTGGAAGAACGCGACGAAGCGGTCCGCCGTCCAGCCGTCCGCCCGCAGCGCGTCGCGCAGGCCCGCGAGCGGCACGTCCGCCGCGCCGGCGAACCACGCGCGCCACGCGGCCTCGCCCTCCGGCGTGGTCGGGTCGCCGCACCCGCCCGCCTTCGCCGTCGCGCCGACCCACCGCCACATCGAGAGCAACGGCGACGACGTGGCGGGCCGGTCCGCGGCCGGCGCGTCGGGGGCCGTGGCGGGCTCCGCCGGCGGCGCGGGCGACGGCGCGAGTGACGGCGCCGCGGGGGGCGGCGGGTCGCCGGCGAGCGCGAACGCGCCGAACGCGGCGGCACCGACGGCGGAGGCGAGGAGGACGAACGACGTGGCGAGTTTCGACATGGGAGGACTCCGGAGGGGACGGGGGGACGGGAGGACGGAGGACGACCGGACGGAACGGGGTCCGGGGACGCGAGGCCCGGCGGGCGCCGGGCCTCGCGTCCCGGGAGCCGGACGGGCTCACTTCCACCAGGTGGCGCGACCGAAGAAGACGTAGGCCTCGCCGCCGTTGCCGAAGAGGCGGCCGAGCCCGGTGGCCTGGTTCGCGCCCGTCGCGAGGTCGGCCCGGCCGTCGCCGTCGAGGTCGCCGACGGCGACCGACGTGCCGAAGCGCACGACCTTCGTGCGGCCGTAGAGGCGCGTGAGCCGGACGCCGGCGGGGTGCCCGACGTCGCCGCTCGAGAGCGCGAACTCGACGGTGCCCGCGGCGGGCACGAGGCCGGCCCCGCGCAGGATCGAGAGCTCGCCGACGTTGGCGCCGATCCCGTCGAGGGGGCCGCGCGCCTGGTAGTCGCCGATCACGAGGTCGGCGGCGCCGTCGCCGTCCACGTCGTCGATGGCGAAGCAGTCGCCGAACGAGTGGCCGTCGGCCTCGCCGTGGAGCCGCAGCAGGCGCGCGGCGCCGACGCCGGCGCCGAGGTCGTACGCCGCCCAGGTCGAGCCGACGGGCACGAACGTCGCGCGCGCCGCGCCGAACACGACGGCGGCCTCGCCGCGGCCGTTGCCGACGTTCCCGAGGCCGTCCGCGAGGAGCGCGCCGACCGCGAGGTCGTGGTAGCCGTCGCCGTCGAGGTCGCCGGCGCCGAGGGACCAGCCGAGGAAGTCGCCGGCGTCGTCGCCGTGGACGACGAAGCCCGGGATCGGCAGGGACGGGCCCGCGCGGTACGACGCGAACCGGCCCGCGGGGATCAACGTCGCGCGCGGCGCGCCGAACACGACGACCGCCTCGCCGGTGCTGGTGGCCGTGTTCAGCGGGCCCTTGCCGCCCGTCGCGCCGCCGACGATCTCGGCGTGGCCGTCGCCGTCGAGGTCGGGCGCCGCCGCCGACCAGCCGAGGCGGTCGCTCGCGTCGGTGCCGAGCACCTGCACGTTGTGGAGGACGGCCGCGCCGGCGCCGACGACGTCGGCGCCGTACCCGGCGGAGAGGCCCAGGGCCGCCTTGGTGCCGCCGAACACGACGTAGACCGCGCCCAGCGACGCGCTGCCGGGCACGCCGGCCCCCGTGGCCCCGACGAGGAGGTCGAGGTGGCCGTCGGCGTCGACGTCGCCCATCGCGAGCCCCTCGCCGAAGCGGTCGCCGGCCGCCGCGCCGAAGATGCGGAGCACGTCGAAGCCCGGGACGGCGGCGGCGCCGAGCTGGAGCGCCGGCGCCGGGAACGCCGCCTGGCCGAACACCACGAACAGCTCGCCGGCGTTCGCCATCGTCTCGCCGGGGCCGTCGGCGTTGTGCGCGCCGACGCAGATGTCGGCGTAGCCGTCGCCGTCGAGGTCGCCGACCTGCAGGGCGCTCTCGATGCCGGGTTGGTCGCCGTTCGTCTCGAAGGTGATCGTCAGGTCGGCCGCCGTCGCCGCCGCCGACAGGTCGCGGAACCGGTCGGCCTGCGCCGACCCGGCGCCGAACGTCGCGCGGCCGAGGACCACGTAGACCTGGCCGGGCTTGTGGCCCGAGCCGGGCACCGGCTCCGCGACGTACGCCGAGACCACGAGGTCGTCGCGGCCGTCGCCGTTCACGTCGCCCATCGCGACCGCGTACCCGAACTGGCTGCCGTCGTCCGCCGAACCGACGACGAGGTCGTAGCCCGTCGTGAACGTCGCGGACCTCACGCTGTCGTCGGCGAGCGCCACGCCGAGCCGGTCGGCGACCGTGGGCGCGACGTCGATGCGCAGCCGCTGCAGCACCGGGAGCGGGCGCGTCGGGGTGAACACCGCGGTGACGCGGTCGGGCGCGAGCGCGAGGTCGCCTTCCACGGCCTCGCCCTCCGCGTCGGTCACCGTGATCGCGCCGACGAGGCTCGCGGCGTCCACGGC
This sequence comes from Planctomycetia bacterium, assembly GCA_016795345.1. Taxonomy (GTDB): domain Bacteria; phylum Planctomycetota; class PLA2; order PLA2; family JAEUHO01; genus JAEUHO01. Next base: position 6,791 of record JAEUHO010000191.1, read on the forward strand.
CTTCGTGAACCTCACCTCCACGGTCGCGTCCACGTCCACCCCCGACGCGCCCGCGGTGGGCGCGAAGCCCGCGACGCGGGGCGCGGCGAGGCTCGAGCCGAGCGCCGAGGCGGAGAGCGACGTGCGGGCGAGGCGCGCGGGCTGCGGCGACGCGGCGGACGTCGCGCCGCCCTCGATCCACAGGCCGCCGGCGGGCAGCGCGAAGACGGCCGCGTCCACGACCGGGGTGGCGAGGCGGCGCGTCGCGACGAACGCGAGCGTGGACGGGTCGAACACGTCCACGGCCGACGACGCCGTGCCGGCGCCGTCGAGGACGCCCCCCACGACGGCGATCGCGCCGTTGGCCAACGAGACCGCCGTCGCGCCGTGCCGGGCCTCGGAGAGCGTCGCGGGCAGGAGGGTGAACGTCTGCGTGACCGGGTCGAAGACCTCGACCGACGCCAGCGGGAGCCCCGCGGCGTCGAGCCCGCCGAAGACGACGACGTCGCCGGTCGCCGCCGCGACCGTCGCGGCGCCCCGCCGCGGGACGACGGGGCCGGTCGCGAGCGCCTGCCGCGCCGTCGTGTCGCCGGGCGTGAAGACGTACGCGGTGGGGAGCACCGCGCCGGTGCCGTCCACGCCGCCCGCGACGAGGAAGGTCCCGCCGGGGAGCGGCGCCACCACCGCGTCCGTCGTCGCGACGGGCAGGCCGACGGAGAGCGCCGCGAACGTCGCGAGCGCGGGGTCGTAGGCCTCGAGCGTGGCGGTCACCGCGGGGCCGCCGCGCACGGCGCTGCCGCCCACGACGACGACGAGCCCGTCGGTCGTGCGGACGACCGCGGGGGCGCCGCGCGCGACGGCGAGCGTCGGCCCGGGGAGGAACGCGTCGGCCGCCGGGTCGTAGCGCTCGGACGTCGCCGTCGCGACCGTCCCGGCGGCATCGGTGAAGCCGCCGACGACGAGCACGCGCCCGTCGGCGAGCCGCGCCGCGCGCGCGCCGTGCCGAGGGACGTCGAGCGCGTCGGCGCTCGCCGTCCAGGCCGCGGCGTCCGGCGTCCCGAGCCACGCGTCGCCGCGCACGCCCCCGTCGTCGCGTCGCCCGCCCGTGACGAACAGCCGCCCGTCGGCGAGGACCGCGGTCGCGGGATCGATGCGGCCGTCGGCGGTCGGCGGCGACGGCTCGTTCGCCTCCGCCGGTCGCAGCCGGAACCGCAGCGGGTTCGCGGGGCTCGGCGCGAGGGGCCGGCCGTCGGACGCGCGGAGCACGATGCCGAGGCGCACCTCGACGAGGGCGCCCGGGAGCGGCGCGCCGCCGACGACCACCTCGAGGGTCCGGCCGTCCGGCGCGACGGTCCACCGGAACGGGACGGGGTGGCCCGCGACCTCGACGTCGAGGGTCGGGTCGCCGACGCTCGTCGGCGCGACCGGGTCGCTGAACGTGAACGTCGCGACGACGTCCTCCGTCCCGACGTCCGTCGCGTCGAACGCCGGGCTCGTCGCGACCACCTCGAAAGGCGCGACCGGCGCGGGCCCGCCGCCCCCACCCCCTCCGCCGCAGCCCGCGCCGGCGAGGACGACCGCCGCCACGAGGCACGCCGCCAGCCCCCGCCCGCCGCTCCGGCGGGCCGGGCGCGGCCGGGACGAGGGGGGCGTGGGCCGCGCGGCGGCGGGAGCGTGGGAGGAGAGGGCGGGCATCGTTCGACTCCGAGACGCGCCGTCGGGCACCGGACCCGGACGCGACCCGGGCACATTATGAGAATGATTCGCAGAATCAATACTAAATCGAAGGACGAAGACCCCGGAGTCGTAACTCATTGCGGCGCCGCCGGTTCGCCGCGAAGTGCCCCGTCGCACGCGCCGACGCCGACCCGCGCGAAGGCCGGGGCGGCCCGCCGGGCTACTCGGGGCGGACCAGGAGGTACGCGCCGCCGGCCAACGACGTGACCCGCGGGTTCGGGGTCGGTAGGTCGAACGTGCCGTCGGGCCGGCGCCCGACGCCGGGGACGAGGTGCCGCCGGTGACGGAACAACCCGTCGCCCAACAGCACCGCGTCGGCGTGCGCGCGGAGCCACGCCGCGACGTCGGCGTCGGCGACGGCCGCGGGCAGGCCCACGGGTTCGACCACGTCGTCGTAGAGCCAGTCCGGCGGCGCCGTCCGCGACGGTCGGACCACGACGCGGGTCCCGGCCGGCAGCGCGCGGAGCGCGGCCGCGGCCTCGAGCGACGCCGGGTCGAGCGTCGGCCGAGGGCCCGCGGGCGCCGGCGACGGCGCGCCGAACCCGACCCACGCGAGCAACCCCGCGGCGACGGGCCCGGCGGCCGCCGCGCCGACGCGCGCGACCGCGCGGAGCGCCGCTCCCCCACCCCACGCGCGGAGGAGGTCGGCGGCGGCGATCACCGCCGCGGTGAGCAGGACCGGGAACACCGGGAAGAGCAGCCGGCGGCTCGCGACGACCGGCGCGTACCACGCCATCGCGAGCCCCCACACGACCGCGGCCGCCACGGCGAGCCGGACGAACGCGCGCCGGGCCTCGCGTCCCGGACCCTCGACCGCGTCCCCCGCCGTGGGCGCGACCGGGTGCGCGACCGTCGCCTCGACCGTGTCGCCGACCGGCCCCCCCTGGCCGCGCCCGCCGCGCCGCCGCCGCACGAACGCCCCGGCCGCCACGAGCACGAGCGCGCCCGCGACCCACTCGAGCCCGCGTTGGGTCCGCAGCCCGTCGCCGAGGCGCCGGAGCGCGCCTTCGACGCCGTGGCGCGCGAGGTACGACGCGGGCGTGGCGGTGCTGCGGGCGTCGAGCTCGACGTCCCAGGCGTCCTCCCACATGACGTGGGCGCTGTTGACGTTGAAGACCGGCGAGCGGCCGTGCGCGACGTTCCACACGAGGAGCGGCGACGCGACGACGACGAACCCGAGGAGCACCGCGCCCACGCGCCGCGCGCGCCGGGCCCCGCCCGTCGTCGCGACCGTCGCGAGGGTCGCGAGGACGGAGAGCAGCGCCGACCCCTTGGTCAGCCACGCGAGGCCGAGCACGCCGCCGGCCACGCCGAACGCCCGGAGCGGCCGCGCGGCGGCGCCGGCGGTCGCGGTCCGCGCGGCGGCGACGGCGAGGAGGCCCGCGAGGAGGGGCTCGGGGCAGACCCGGCGGGCCTGGAGCCGGAACTCGAGGACGACCCCGAGGGCGACGACGAGCCCCGCCGCCGCCCCGGCGACCCGCCCGGCGGCCAGGCCGACCGCCGCCCACGCGAGGCCCGCCACGACGGAGGCGACGAGGCAGGCGTCGTCGAAGAAGGCGGGGGCGCGGCGCGCGACCGGCGCGAGGAGCGCGGGGAAGAGCGGGTGGCGGTTGCCGTCGGACAGGGCCGTGCCCTCGCGGAGCCGCAGCGCCAGGGAGAGGTCGTGGACCTGGTCGCGGGCCGTCGGCGACAACGAGGCGGTCCCGGCGTGGACGAGGGTCCCGAACGTCAGCGCGGCGACGCAGAGCAGGCCGAGGAACGCCCGGTCCCCGGCGGGATCGCGGGGGGCGGGGAGGGGCGTCCCGGGGACCACGCGGGGAGGATACGCCCCCGGCTCCCGGCGACCGATTCAACGCGTGTACGGACTTCGTTCGGTTCTCCGGGGGTGCACGCGATGCGGACACGGACGGCGGTGCTGGCGACGGCGGCCCTCTGCGGCCTCCTGTCGCGCGGGGCTCCGCGGGCGGCGCAGGGCGAGGAGCGGCGCCCGCTCGACTTCGAGGCGGTGATCGAGAACGCCAAGGCCCGCGTCTTCCCCGCCCTCGTCTTCGTGCGACCCATGCAGGAGGACCTCTCGGCCGGCGAGCGGCGGCGCATCGAGGTGTTCGGGAGCGGCGTCATCGTCAGCCCGGAGGGGTACGTCGTCACGAACCACCACGTGGCGGAGAAGGCGACCGAGATCCGCTGCGTGATGAACGACCGGCGGCAGGTCGAGGCGTCCGTCGTCGGCCTCGACGAGCCCACCGACCTCGCGCTCCTGAAGCTGGTGCTCTCGCCGGGCGAGAAGGTCCCCTACGCGGAGCTCGGCGTCTCGGCGGAGCTCGCCGAGGGCCAGTTCGTGATGGCCCTCGGCGCGCCGTACGGCTTCGAGCGCTCGATCTCGCTGGGGATCGTCTCGAACGCGCGCCGCCACCTCGGCGGCGGCGACGCCCACGCCTACAACAACTGGATCCAGACCGACGCCGCGATCAACCCGGGCAACTCCGGCGGCCCGCTGGTGGACACGCGCGGGATCGTCGTCGGGATCAACACGCTGGGCGTGCAGATGGCCAGCAGCCTGGGCTTCTCGATCCCGGCGGACATCGTGCGCCGCGTCGTGGACCGGCTGCGCACCGACGGGCGCGTGCTGCGCTCGTGGACGGGGCTCACGCTGCGCCCGCTCGTGGACTACGCCATGAGCACGGTGTTCGACGGCGAGAAGGGCGTCATCGTGGACGACGTCGCCCCCGGCAGCCCGGGCGAGCGCGCGGGCCTCGAGAAGGGCGACCGGCTCCTGCGCGTGGGCCAGCGCGAGACCAACGGCCGGTACCGCGAGGACATCCCCGAGATCCACTGGACGCTCGCCGACCTCCCCGACGGCCGGCCCGCCCCGTTCGAGATCCAGCGCGCGGGCGCCAAGCGCATCCTCCTCGTGGTGCCCGAGCTGTGCGACGGGTGCGACGTGATGGGCTTCGAGGCGCCGCGCTGGGGCGCCACGTTCCAGTCCATCACCCGCGACCGCGTGCCGGACCTCGCGTTCCACCGCAAGAGCGGCGTGTACGTCCTCGGCGTGAAGTACCCGGGCCGCGCCGCCGAAGCCGGCCTGCGCGAGTTCGACATCGTCCTCTCCGTGGACCGGATGCCGGTGGCCGACCTCTCGGCGCTCGCGGGCGCGTACGAGCGCACGTCGGGCACGGCGACGGGCAAGCGCACCGTGCTGCTCGAGATCCTCCGCGACGGGCGCCGGACCTTCCTCGCCGTCGAGGTCCCCGCCGCCGAGAAGGAGGGCCGGTGACCATGCGCCGCGCCCGCCTCGCCGTCGCGCTCGCGCTCGCCCTCCCGCTCGCGGGCCCGGTCGCGCGCCCCGCCCTCGCCGCCGACGCGCACGACGTGCCCGCCGCGGCGCTCGACGCCGCCGCGCGCCACGGCGTGATGGTCGCGTTCCGCTTCCAGAAGGACCTCGCCGCCGAGGCGACGGGCGCCACCGCGCCCGACCCCGACGCCGCCACCGAGGTCTTCCGCCGCTGGCGCATGTCGCTGCGGGTGCCGGGGTTCGTCGTGCGCGACCGCCGCACGGTGCTCGTGTCCGACGTCTTCGTGGCGCCGGGCGCGATCCGCGGCATCGAGCTCGAGACCGCCGACGGGCGCCGGGTCGCGGCGACCCTCGCGG
>JAEUHO010000206.1 GCA_016795345.1 Planctomycetia bacterium
GGTCGCCGGTCCGTCGCGGCATCGTCCACGCGCGCGCGAACCCGAGGATCGCGACGGCGGCCGCGGCCGCGAACCCGCTGACGAGGACGAACCCGGGTTGGGCCGTCGCCGGCACGAGGCTGCCGGCCCCGAACCCCGCGACCACGAAGGCGGCCACGCGCCACGCCGAGGACCGCCCGTACCAGACGACGAGCGACGCCGTGACGATCGGGAGGAGGCGCCAGGGGACGTCGTGCGAGAACGAGCCGAGGGCCGTGAGGGCGGTCACCACCAGCGCGGCGGCGAAGGCGATCCCGTCGCCGACGCCCAGGCGAGGTCGGCCGAGGAGGGCCAGCGCCGCGACGCCGAGGAGTCCGACGAGCGGTCCACGCTGCGCGAGCTCCGCGCCGCCGCCCCGGGCGCACGCCGAGATCGCGCCGAGGACGAGCAGCGCGCCCCCGATGCGCGCGCACCAGCGGTGCAGCGCGCCGGCCGGCCCCGCGAACCGCCGGAGCACGAACGCCGCGGCGGCCCACCCGGCCCCGGCGACCGGCGCGAACCACCGCGCGAGCCCGATCGGGCCGGGCTGGGCGGCGAACACCAGGAGGAGCTCGGCGGCGAGCAGCACGCCCCCGACCACCGGCACGTAGGGCGACGTGCGTTGGGGCCGGCGCAGCGTCGCGAGGGCGAACGGGACCGTCCACCCGACGAGGTAGGCGTGGACGTGCAGGAAGGTCGAGACGTCCGCCGCGCCGCTCGTCGTGAGCCACGCGGTCGCGACGACCACGTTGCCGGCGAACGCCACGGCGCCCGTCAGCCACCACCCGCGCCGCCGGGTGACGAACATCGCCCACGCGTACACCGCGAGCAGGTAGACGAGCAGCGCGGTGCGGTGGTCCGCCGTGCTCCCGACGAGCAGCGGCGCGACGACCGCGCCGGAGATCGCGACCCACGCGACGCCCTCGAGCTTCGCCCTCCGCGCCAACGCCTCGCCGAGCACGGACGCGCCCAGCAGCATCGCGAGCGCCGTCGTCGAGTCGACGAGGTCGTAGCGGAGCCGCGCGACGACGCCCGCCAGGTACGCGACCGCGGTGCCGCCGCCCCAGAGGATCCCGATGAACGTCGGGGTCACGCGCCGCCGCAGCAACGCGCCGGTCCCGATCAGGAGCGCCGCCAGCCCGTAGATCAGCCCCACGCGCCCGACGGGCGGAATGCGGACGTACGTCCACTGCGCGAAGTAGCCGGCGGCGAGCATCAGCGCGCCGATGCCGACGCGGCCGAGCACCGCGACGCCGACGAACCGCTCGAGGTCGCGGCGCGGCATCGGGGTCGCGCCCGGGTTCTCCGGCGGGTTCGGCGCGCGGCGGCGGGCCGGCGGCGCGTCCGTCGCGCCGGGCGGGTCCGACGGGGGCGAGGTCGAGGGTCCCCGGGACGCGAGGCCCGGCGGCCCGCCGGTCGGTCGGGGCGCGCGCGGGCCCGGCGATCGGACCGCCGGCTCCGACGCCCCGCCCGGCCGCTCGTCGCCGAGCAGCGGGTCGTCGCTCGTCGGGAGGCGAGGCGGCGCGGGTCGCGGGCCCGTCGGGATCGGCCGCGGGAGCCACGGCTCGGCCGGCGCCGGGCGCAGGAACGGCGCGGCGTCGATCGCCGGCAGCACGCGGTCCACCACCACGGTCTCGAGGCGGGCGAGGCGCGCCTCGACGTCGTCCAGCCGCTCGTCGCGCTCCCGTTCCGGGTCCCGTGCCATGGGCGCCTCCTTCGGCTAGCGTTTGCTAACGTCAGGAAGTTAGCGCACACTAGGGACGTGGTCAAGCCCCCTCGTCCGCTCCCCCACGACGTCCCGCCGACCCGCCCGCAGCCGCCCCCCCGGTCAGGGGGGAAGTCCCCCCGGCTCCCGGCGGCGGAGCGCAAGGAGGCGATCCTCGCCGCCGCGCTCCCGGTGTTCGCGACGCGCGGGGCCGAGGGCGCCACGACGCGGGATCTCGCCAAGGCGGCCGGGGTCACCGAGCCGATCCTCTACCGGCACTTCCCGTCGAAGACCGAGCTCTTCGAGGCGGTCGTGGCCCGGGCCACCGACCGCGTGCTGGCGGGGATCGAGGGGATCGTGGCGAAGGAGCAGGGGGCGACGGCGCGGCTGGTCGCGCTCGTGACGCGCGTCGACGAGCTGCTGCGCGACGCCGACCTCGAGCTCCGGGTGCTGAACGGCGCGGCCGCGACCCACGCCGACCCGGCGACGACGGCCCTCGTCCGCGACGCGTACGAACGCCTGGGCGCGGCGCTCGCGTCGGCCCTGCGCGGCGGCGGTCTGCGGCGCGGCGTGAACGCGACGGTCGCGGGCCACCTCCTGCTCGAGGTAGGCCTCGGCGCGTCGCTGCTGCGTCCGGTCGAGGTCGCGACCGTCGCGAAGGACGGCTACGGCCGGCAGGTGCTGTCGCTCCTGGTCGCGGCGCTGATCGCCCCCCGCTGACCCCGGACCGCTCGCCCGCGCCGCTCCCCCACCGTGCCGGCTCCGCCATCCGGTGCCGGTCCCCATCTGCCGGAACCAACCCCGGCGCCCGACGACGTCGCGGATCCGCCGATCGATGCCGGTCGATGATTGGCGGATCCGCCAATACGTGCCAGTCGTTGATTGGCGGGCGCGCGCCGGCGGCCGGGCCTCGCGGTCCCGGGGGTTGCCGATCGCGTCAGGGGGGCGGGAGCGGCTGCACGTGGGGGAAGTCCCACTTGGGCGCGCCGTCGCGGTCCTCGAGGCAGGGTTCCATCGCGGCCCAGATCGCGGAGACCTCGGGGTGGGTGTGCGCGGCCTCGACGGCCGCGGCGTCGCGCCACGTGAAGATCTCGACGTAGAGCAGGCCGCCGCGCTCCTGGCCGCGGTAACGCTGCGACGGCGCGCCGACGACGAGCCCGAGCCGTTGGAGCACCGGCCAGTGCCGGTCGAGAAGGACGCGGAACTCGCCCTCGCGGTCCGCGCGGACGCGGTAGTGCGCGATCACGGTCTCGGGGCCGATCGTCGCCATCGGGTGCCTCCGCGGGCCCCCCGCCGAGCCCGCGCGGGCAGCGTACCGCGGCGGGAGGGGCGCGGGATCGAGCCGCCTACTTGGCGTAGATGTCCATGATCTCGCCCATGAGCTTGAGCGCGTCGGGGCGCTGGCGCTGGAACGAGTTGCGGCCGATGATCGAACCGAAGCCGCCGCCCTCGCGGATGGCCCGGATCTCGTCGAGGACCGCGGCGTCGGCGGTCGCGGGGCCGCCCGAGAAGATCACGACGCGGCGGCCGGCGAAGGCCGACTGCACGACGTGACGGACGCGCTCGCCGAGGGTGCCGATGGCGACCTTGTTCTTCTCGTAGACGTCCTTGGCCTGCTTGCCCTCGAGGTGCGCGGAGGGGAGCTTGACCTTGATGACGTGCGCGCCGAGCTGCGCGGCGATGTGCGCGGCGTAGGCCGAGACGTCGATGGCGGTCTCGCCGTCCTTCGTGAGCGCGCCGCCGCGGGGGTACGACCACACCACGACGACGAGGCCCGCGGCCTTCGCCTCCTCGGCGAGGACCGCGAGCTCGTTGTACATGTCGAGGCGCGACGCGGAGCCGGGGTAGATCGTGTAGCCGATGGCGGCGCAGCCGAGGCGCAGCGCGGCCGACACGCTGCCGGTGATCGCCTGCTTCGGGTCCTTCTCCTCCATGAGCGAGTCCTTGTTGTTGATCTTGAGGATCAACGGGATCTCGCCCGCGTAGTCGCGCGCGCCGGCCTCGAGGAAGCCGAGCGGGGCCGCGTAGGCCGAGCAGCCGGACTCGATCGCGAACTCGAAGTGGTAGCGGGGGTCGTACGCCGCGGGGTTCATCGCGAACGAGCGGCCGGGCCCGTGCTCGAAGCCCTGGTCCACCGGGAGGATGACCATGCGGCCGGTGCCGCCGAGGCGGCCGTGGTTCAGCAGCCGCGCGAGGTTCGTGAGCGTGCCGGGGCTGTCGCTCCCGTACCACGACAGGATCTCGCGGACGCGGGGCGACATCGGACGGGCGGCGAGCGGGGCCATCGGCGGTTCCTCGGTGGGCCGGCGGAGGCGTCGCCCCCGCCGGGGCTACGAATCTAGCCCCGGATCGCCCGGGACGAAGCCCCCGCCCGCCCGTCGCCGCCCGCCGGGCCCGAACGGCCGGTCAGCGGGCGCCCCCGACCGGCGGCGCGCGCTGCCGGAGCGACGACGACAGGAACACGTGCCGCCGCTTGTTGGGCGTCACGACGATCGCCTTCACGGCCTGCGTCGGGTCGTCGACGCCGTCCTTCACGCGTTCGCCCGCGTCCTTCTCGCCCAGCACCGCCCCGCCGTTCTCGTTCTCGAAGAAGAACCGCTCCACCTGCACGCGCTCGGCCTTCACGTCGGCGCCCGACGGCCGCTCGAGGACCAGTTCGCTCCCCGCGAGCAGGTTGCACTTCGTCAGCTGGACCTTCGAGAAGCTCGCCGGCGCCGCCTGGCGCACGGTCGCGCCCGCGAACAGGTCGGTGCCGTCGAGCACGAAGTCCGTGACGTCGTTCAGCACGAGCGGCCCCCGCACCTCGGAGTGGCGGATCGTGCCCGACGCACCTCCCTTGAACGCCGTCGCCTTCATCCAGCACGTCCGGATCGCGAACTCGACGCCCTTCCCCTTCGACGGGACCGCTTCGACCGAGCACGGGCACGCGAACTCCGTCGTCATGATCCGCAGGAAGCCCGACGCCACCTTCACCTCGAACTTGCAGTCGTACTGCCAGCAGCAGTTCTCGATGGTGATGCCGCCGTCGAACGCCGCGTCCTGCGCGTGCACGAGCTTGCACCCGTGCAGGCTCGCCATGTCGAGGTGCATCATCTTGTCGGGCGACTTCGTCGGGCTGAAGTCGACGTTGACGAAGTACACCCAGCTGTCCTTCGTCCCGTGGACCGAGAGGCCGCCCTGCACGTCGAGGCTGGCGTCGTTGATCCCGTACACGCGGACGTTCTGCTCGATGCGGATCTCCGACCCCGGCGGGATGACGCACGCGCCGTCGACGTAGTAGTTCTTCCCGTCGTTCCGCACGGTCTGCTTGCCGGTCAACGGCAGCCTCAGGCCCGAGGGCGGGATCGCGTCGCCCGCGCGCGCGACGCGCGGCGCGCTCCCGAACGCGGCCGCCAGCACGAGGCACGCGAGGCCCGGCGCGAACCGACGGAGCGCCCGACCCGCCCCGCGCACGAAGTTCCCCATGGCGACCCTCCACGGGCCCTCGCCCAGGAGCGCGTCGGTGCGGCGAACGCCGTACCCCGTCCCCTGGAGCCCGACGGCCCCCATCCAGTCCCGTTCCGACCCCGACGAACGCCCTTCAGCCTACGCGCAATCGCGGGGCGCGTCGGACCGAGGCCTCCCCTGCCCAACCCGCCGACGACGTCCAAACCCGCCAAACGGTGTCCGGCACCGGATGGCGCGTCTTGTCCCGCCAAACGGTGTCCGGCACCCGATGGCGCGAACACCCCAGGGCGGCCCCGCCCGCGAGCCTCCCGACCGACCGACCGGTTCCGCCAACCTGGGCCCGGCACCGAATGGCGGAACCGATCCGGGGGACCGCGAGGCCCGGTGGCCGGCGGTCAGGCGTGGTTGCGGAGCAGCAGCTCGCGGGGGTGCGGGTCGAGGTAGGTCTGGCCGTCCACGTAGGGCGCCGGGTGCCGGCGGACGTGGTGGCGCAGGAGCGTCAGCGGGACCACGAGCGGGACGAGGCCCTTGCGGTAGTCGTCGATCAGCCGCGCCAGCTCGGCCCGGTCCGCGGGCTCGAGCGCGTCGGTCACGAAGCCCACGAGGTGCTGCAGCACGTTCGCGTGTTTGCCCGGCGTCGCGCGCGTCGTCAGCGCGGCCATGAAGAGCTCGCCGTAGAGCGTCACGAGCTGCGCGCGCGGCAGCGCCTTCGCGTCGGCCACGAGGCGCCCGAGCGCGCGGTACCGCGTCGGGTCGTGCGAGAGCACCTGGAACTTGTGCGCCGTGTGGAACGCGACCAGCCGCCCGACCGTGAGGCCCGCCGCGACGGCGTCGCGCCAGCGCCGGTACGCGAACACGCGCTCGATCCAGTTGTCGCGGATCCCGACGTCGTGCAGGCGGCCCTCCTCCTCGACGGGCAGCAGCGGGAACCGCGCCATCAGCGCGGCCGCGAACAGCCCGCGCCCCTTCCGCGACGCCTGCCCGTTCGCCGCGTGCACCTTCACGCGCTCCATCCCGCACGACGGGCTGTCGGACTTGAACACGTAGCCGCACAGGTCGAGCTCGGCGAGCAGGTCGAGGCGCGCCTTCGACCACCGGGCCATGCGGTCGCTCACGTCCTCGCCCGACTCGCGGAACACCATCCGCGGCGCCGCGACCTCGCCCACCAGCCGCAGCGCCGGCCGCGGGATCGACAGCCCCATCTCCACCTCGGGGCACACCGACACGTACTCGAACCACCGCCCCAGCGTCTCGACGAGGTACGCGTCGCGCTGGTGCCCGCCGTCGTAGCGCACGTTGCGCCCGAGCAGGCACGTGCTGATCCCGACCTTGATCTTCGCGGCGACGTCGACGGAGGTGGCGGTGGTCATGGGGCCCCGGCCCCACGGTACCCCCGCGCGCCGCGCGCCGGGCCTCGCGTCCGACCGCCGACGGCCGCGGCCCCGAGGGGGCCCGCGCCGGCGGAGCGCCCACTCGGGCGCCAGGGGACGCGAGGCCCGGCCGCCGTCAGGAGGCGGCCCAGGCCTTCGCGGCGGGCGTGCCGAACTGCGTCAGGTAGGCGCGGCAGCGCGCGAGGTCGGCGTCGGGGAGCCGGTGCGTCGCGCGGAGGTGCCCGAGCACCTCCGTCATCGTCACGACCGGCGCCACCGGGATGCCGGTGTCCGCCGCGAAGGCACCGCACGCGTCGCGGCCGTCGGGGCCCGTCTCCATGCGGTCGAGCGCGATCACCAGCACGGGGAACCGCGCGCCCTCGATCAGCTGCTTCAGCAGCGCGACGGCCTCGAACTTCGTCGCGCCCGTCGTCAGCACGTCGTCCACGAGCGCGAGCCGCGCGCCCGCCGCCGGCCGGTGCCCCACGAGGATCGACGCGGCGTCGGCCTTCGCCGAGGCCTCCTCGCCGTGCGTCTTCCGCTCCTTGCGGTCGAAGAGATACGGCTTCGTCACGTTGCGCTGCGCGAGCGCGACCGCGGTCGCGACCGCGAGCGGGATGCCCTTGTAGGCCGGCCCGAACACCGCGTCGAAGCCGTCGGCGCCGACCGCGTCGAGCATGCGGCCGGCGTACGCCTCGCCGAGCCGCAGCAGGCCCATGCCGTCGTCGATGAGGCCGGTGTTGAGGAACGTGGGCGACGTCCGCCCGCTCTTCAGCGTGAACTGCCCGAGGCGGAACGCGCCGCGCTCGACGAGGAAGTCCACGAACCGACGCTGGTAGTCCTGCACGGGCACCTCCGGGGAGGCCCGCAGGATTCCCCCATCGGGGCCCCGGCGCCAAGGAAACGCCGGGACCCCGCCCGCCCCCCGTGGGCCTACGGACGCGGCTTCGGCTGCGGGAAGGCCGACCCCTCGAACGCGACGTCGGTCACGTCCGCCATCAGGAACGCATCCACCACGCCGACCACGTCCGCGTGAGGGACGTACGCACCCGACGGCAGCGGCGTCTCGACGCTCCCCGGCATCCCGGTGTCGCCCCGCAGCGAGGTGATCGCCGCCGCGACCGCCTTGAACGCGTCGTCCCGCGCCTGACGGTCGCCGGTGACCTCCGGCAGCACCCAGCGGTGCGCGCCGAGCGTGACGTGCGTGCGCGCCCGCTCCGGGTCCTCCGCCTCGGTGCGGAACAGCCGGACGGTGAGCCGCGGGCTCGGCGGCAGGATCACGTCCGTCACGAGCGGTCCACGGTCCTTCGGCAGCATCGAGTCGATGCGGAAGTCGATGGACTTGAAGCGCAGGTTGAACAGGAAGAACAGGATCAGCTGGAACACGATGTCGATCATCGGGGTCATGTTCAGCTCGGTGTTCGCGGGCTCGAGCGGGGGCGGGCGCATGGGGATCCCTCCTGGGTCCGGTCGAGGGGGGCTGGACGCGAGGCCCGCGCGGGGGACGCCGCCCGGGAGACCCGGACGGAGCACGCCCACGGCGGGGACGCGAGCGGGGGACCTGGCTCGACGGGACGTTCTCGCGCGGGAAGACGCGCGCGGCGCCGGAGCGGGTCGGCCATTCGGCGTCCCCATCCTATCCCCGTCGCGCACCGCGCGCAACGGGTCGTTCCCGCCCGCGGCGCCGGGCGAGGTCACCCGACGCGGTACATTCGGGGGCCTCCCCCCTGCCCCCGCACGCCCCCTCGCCCCCCACCCGTGGCCGCTCCGCAGCCCCCGCCCGCCCCGCCCGGCGTCACGCCGACCGTCGATCCCGTCGTGGACGAGGACGTCTACGTCGCGCCGCCGTGGGCCGTGATCCTGCACAACGACGACGTCACGACGCAGGAGTTCGTGGTCTGGCTGCTGGTGGCGCTGTTCGGGAAGGGCTACGACGAGGCGACGAAGCTGATGCTGGAGGTGCACTACCTCGGCGCCGCCGTCGTGGCCGTGTGCGCGCAGGAGCGCGCGGAGCTCTACGTCGAGCAGGTGCGGTCGTACGCGCGCGCCCGGGGGTTCCCCTTGGTCGCGTCGTGCGAGGAGGCGTGACGGTTCGACCGGCCGGGGGCCGCCGCCGGGCCCGGGGGTAGCATCGGGCGATGCGGATCGTGATCGGTGGCGACGACGAGGTCGCGCTGCGGCTCGCCGAGGCGTTGATGGCCTCGCACGAGGTCGTCCTCCTCGTCGGCCACGACGTGCCCCCCTCGCGGCTGGAACGCCTCGACGTCGAGACGATCCACGGGTCCGTGTCGTCGCCCGAGGTGCTCGGGCGGGCCCGCGTGGGGAAGGCGGACGCGTTCGTCGCGTGCGCGCTCGAGGACGAGCGCAACCTCGTGGGGTGCATGACGGCGAAGCGGCTCGGGGCCGCGCGGACCGTCGGCTTCTTCCACCGGCGCGACTGGCTGCTGCCGCTCGAGCGCGGCGAGCGGGCGCTGGCGCTGTCGTTCGGGATCGACGTGGTGATCTGGCCGCAGGAGCGGCTGGCGCGCGAGATCGTGCGCATCGTCGAGACGCCGGGCGCGCTCGACGTGGAGCTGTTCGAGGAGGGCCGCGTCCAGCTGCTCGAGTACGCCGTCGAGAGCGCGTCGGCGATGGCGGGCAAGACCGTGCGCGAGTCCGGCGTGCCCGAGGGCGTGGTGCTGGTGGGCGTGCGGCGCGCCGGGAAGATGTTCCTGCCGCGGGGCGACACGCGCATCGAGACCGGCGACCGCGTCTTCGGGATGGGCGACCGGCGCGGCGTGCGGCGCCTCGCGTCGAGCCTGTCGGGGCGCGACACGTCGCACGGCGGCGACCTCATGATCGTCGGCGGCGGCTCCGTCGGGCAGATGGTGGCCGAGGGGCTCGAGGCGGCGGGCGGGTTCAAGCTGAAGCTGATCGAGGCCGACGCCGCGCGCTGCGAGGAGCTGTCGAAGCTGCTGCACGAGACGCTGGTGCTGCACGGCGACGGGACCGACATCGACCTGCTCGAGAACGAGGGGACCGCGCAGGCCCGCGTGCTCGTGGCGGTCACGAACCGCGACGAGAAGAACCTCCTCGTGTCGCTGCTCGGCCGCCAGCTCGGCGTGCCGCGCATCGTCACGCGCGCCGACTCGCCGGCCAACGAGCGCGTGTTCGAGCGCGTCGGCATCGACGTCGTGCGCAGCGCGCGCGGGTCGGCCATCCAGGCGGCGATCGCCGAGCTGACGGGCGGGCGGTCGCGCATCCTCGCGGAGGTCGAGCACGGGGACGCGCGGGTCATCGAGACCCAGGTCCCGGAGGGGCTCCCGCCGACGCGGCTGCGGGACGTGCGCGCGCCCGTGTTCGCGATCATCGGCGCGATCATCCGCGGCGACGACACGATCATCCCCCGCGGCGACGACGAGATCCGCGGCGGCGACCGCGTCGTCGTGTTCTGCGACCGCGCCGCGGAGCCCGCGGTCCGCGAGTTCTTCGGCCGCGGCGGGGCGTAGCCCGTGCGGCTCGCGCTCGTCCTCGGGCTCCTCGGGCAGATGTTGCTGCGGTTCGCGGCGGCGTTCCTCCCGCCGGCCGTGCTCGCGGTCGTGGACGGCGAGGGGCGCGAGGCCGCGGCGTTCCTCGTCGGCGGCGCGGTGACGGCGGCCCTCGGCGCGGTGCTCGCGCGCCTGCGGCAGCCCGGGGCCCGCGTGCACCGCGTCGAGAGCATGGCGGTGGTCGCGGGCGCGTGGCTCGCGGTGAGCCTGGTCTCGGCCGTGCCGTTCCTGTTCGTCCGGCTCTCGGCCGTGGACGCGCTCTTCGAGTCCATGTCCGGCATCACGACGACCGGCGCGTCGGTGTTCGTGGACTTCTCGGCGTACGGGCGCGCGGTGTTCCTGTGGCGGTCGATCCTCCACTGGATCGGCGGGCTCGGCGTGATCGCGCTGTTCGTGGTGATCCTGCCGTCGCTCGGGATCGCGGGCCGGCAGCTGTTCTTCGCGGAGGCGTCGGCCGCCGCCGACGAGGGCATCGCGCCGCAGGTGCGCCGCGTCGCGGGCCGGCTCTGGGTGGTCTACACGCTCCTGACCGTGGCCGAGATCGGGCTCCTGCACGGGTACGGCATGCCGTGGTTCGACGCGGTGAACAACGCGATGGCCACGATGTCCGCCGGCGGGTTCTCGCCGAACCCGTCGAGCATCGCGGGCTACGCGAACCCCGCGTGCGAGTGGGTGATCGCGACGTTCATGTTCCTCGCGGGCGCGAACTTCGCGCTGCAGTGGCGCATGCTCGCCGGGAGGCCGCTGGCCTTCGCCCGCGACCCCGAGTTCCGCGTCTACGCGATCGCCGCGGCGATTGGCGTCGTCGCGGTCGCGGCGCACCTGCCCGGCCCGACGTTCGCCGAGCCGGCGCTCCGCACCGCGTTCTTCCAAGTCGCGAGCCTGATGTCGGCGACCGGCTTCGCGAGCGCCGACTTCAACCTCTGGGCCGACGGCGCGCGGTCGCTGCTGTTCGTGCTGATGTTGTTCGGCGGTTGCGCCGGGTCGGCGGCCGGCGGGCCCAAGGTCGTCCGCTACATGATCGTCGCCAAGCACTGCGGTCGCGAGATGGTCCGCACGGTCCACCCGCAGGCGGTGCTGCCGGTCCGCATCGGCCGCACCGTCGTCACCGACGACGTGCTGCGGTCCGTCGTGACGTTCGTCGTCGTCTACATCGCGACGTGGGGCCTCGTGTCGGTGGGCCTGATCGTGATGGGCAGCGACCTCGTCACCGCCCCGAGCGCCGCGCTCGCGTGCCTCGCCAACTGCGGCCCCGGCCTCGGCCAGGCCGGGCCCATGGGCAACTACGCCGGCTTCTCCGACGCCCAGAAGGGGCTGTTGATCCTCACGATGTGGATCGGCCGCCTCGAGGTGATCACCGTGCTGGCGCTGCTGCGGTGGGACGTCCTGCGCCACCTCCGCTGGCGCGGCGCCGCCGCGCGCTGACCGCCGGGCCCCGCGTCCCCCGGTCGGATCCGCCCATAGATGCCGGTCGTTGATGGGCGGAACCGGCGGCGCAGGGACGTCAGCGGGCGGGGTTCGTGGGCGCGGCGGCGTCGAGGGAGCGCCAGAGGTACCACGTCGCGACGCTGCGCCACGGGCGCCACGGCGCGGCCAGGCGCTCGAGCGTCGCGGGCGTCGGGTCGCGGCGCTTGCGATAGGCGCGCCGCACCGCGTTCCGCAGGCCGAGGTCGCCGACGGGCAGCACGTCGGGACGGCCGAGGTGGAACATCAGGAACATCTGCGCGGTCCACGGGCCGATGCCGCGCACCGACGTCACGCGCGCGACCACCTCGTCGTCGGGCAGCGCCGCGGGGAGCGGGAACACGAGCCGCCCGTCGGTGGTCGCGCGCGCGAGGTCCGTCACCGCGGCGGTCTTCGCGCCGGAGAGGCCCGCGCCGCGGAGCCGCGCGACGTCGCACGCGAGCACGGCCGCGGGGGTCGGCGCGCCGCCGAACAACGCGGCGAAGCGGCCGTGGATCGTCTCGGCCGCGGCCCCGGCCAGCTGCTGGAACACGATCGCGCGCGCGAGCGCCGCGAAGTCGTCGCGCCGCCGCGGCGCGCGCAACGTGTACGGACCGACGCGGGCCACGACGTCCGCGAGGACGGGGTCCACCCGACAGAGGTGGGCGACCCCGTCCGTCGCGGCGCGGGCCACGGGGGGACGCTACGAGGCCTTGGACGGCTCGCTGACGTTCCAGCCCTTCGCCTTCTCGTCGGCCTGGATCTCCTCGAGCAGCTTCGCCGTCGGGAGCGGGTCCGAGCCCTCGGTGATGTTCTTGCCCTTCTTCGCGTGATCGGCGTTGAACGCCTTCCACGACGCGTAGACGTCGGGCAGCTCGTGCTCCGGCCAGATCGCGTTGATCGGGCACGCCGGGACGCACGCCTCGCAGTCGATGCACGTCTCGGGGTCGATGACGAGCATGTGCTTCGGCGAGGTGATCTCCCAGAAGCACGACACCGGGCACTCGACGGCGCAGTACGTGTAGCGACAGTTGACGCAACGCTCGGTGACGACGTGCGGCATGGCGGGCAGCCTCCGGGGGGCTCGAGGGACGGGGAGGCGCAGGATACCGACCGGGGCCCGACGGGAAAGAACGCTTCCCGACCCGGGGGGACCGCGAGGCCCGGTGGCCGGTTTCCTCCAAGGAACCGACCGAATCGGACAACTTCGGTCGGAATGGCGGGCGATTCGCCGGGCCATCGGTCGATTTCCGCCGGATTCCGACCGACAACCGCCCGAAACGGCTATGCTGCCTCCATGAGCCCCGTCGAAGCCTACGAAACGATCCGCCTCTCCGAAGCCGCCCGCGTGCTCGGGGTCGGCGACACCACCCTCAAGCGCTGGACCGAGGAGGGCCGCATCGCGTGCGAGCGCACCGCGGGCGGCCACCGACGGTTCCGGCGCGACGTCGTCGCCGCCTTCAAGGCGCGCATGAGCGGCGAGCGCCCCGCCCCCATCGTCGAGGCGCCCGACCGCGGCGTGGACTCGCGCACGTGGCTCGACGAACCCGGTGACCCTGCCGAGCCGACGGCCATGTCGTCGCGCCTGCTCGCGCTGCGCGCGACGAGCGACGACTGGGCCGAGGCCGCGGACCGCCTGTGCGCCGGCCTGCTCTCCGAGATCGGCGAGCGCTGGTCGCAGGGCCGCCTCACCTGCGCCGAGGAGCACGCGCTCTCGCGCTCCGTCGAGTCGGCGCTGATCCGCGTGGCGCACGCGATGCCCGTGGCGCCCGACGCGCCGGTGATGGTCCTCGCGTGCCCCGCGGGCGAACGCCACACGCTGGGCCTCTCGCTCGTCGAGACCGCGGTCCGCGAGCGCGGGATGGCGATCCGCTACCTCGGCGCCGACGTGCCGACCGGCGACATCGTCAAGGTCGTCAAGACGGTCCGGCCCATGGCCGTCGGCCTCTCGGCCTCGCGCCACCCCCGCCCCGCGAGCGAGCTGCTCGAGCCCGCGCGCGTCGTCGCGCAGGCGTGCGCCGAGGTCGGCGCGCGGTTGTTCCTCGGCGGCGGCGGCAACTGGCCGGCCGTCCGCGGCGCGCAGCGCACGCTGACGATCATGGACGTCGTCCGCGCCCTCGCCCCCGTCCTCCCGCGTCCCGCGCCGCGCTGACGCGCCCGCCCCTCGCCCCCGCCGCCCTCACCACCCCACGCACCCGACCGCGCCCCGGAGCCCGCCTTGAGCACGCCGCCCCGCCCCCTCGACATCGCCGTCACCGGCGCGTCCGGCCTCGTCGGCCGCGCCCTCGTCGCGGCGCTCACCGCCCGCGGCCACACCGTCCGCGCGCTCTCGCGCCGCCC
>JAEUHO010000230.1 GCA_016795345.1 Planctomycetia bacterium
CCGCGAGGCCCGGTGGCCGGCGCGACCTTCCGCGGGCCCGTACCATCGCCGCCGCGGCGCGCCGCCCGCGTCCTTCCCCGCGCCCGCCGACGGAGACCCGCCCATGCGCCCGACCGCCCTCGCCCTGCTCGCCGTCCTCGCCGCCGCCCCGCTCGCCGGCTGCGGCGACGACGCGAAGTGGAACGCCGTGAAGAAGGAGGCGGGCGAGACGTGGGACGCGCTCAAGGCCTACGGCGTCGCGCAGCGCGCGAAGGCCGAGACTGGCTTCGCGGAGGGCCTCGCGTCGCTCGAGAAGGGCTGGGCCGACGCGAAAGCCGCGGCCGCCGCCAAGGGCGAGGTCGCCGGGCAGGCCCTCGACGCGCGGTGGAAGGAGCTGAACGAGAAGCTCGCCGCGCTGAAGGCGGCGGGCGCCGACCAGTGGGCCACCGCGCGCGACGAGTTCGTGAAGGCCTACGAGAAGCTGAAGCAGGACGTCGCGCCGGCGAAGTAGCGGCCCGCGCGCCGACGCCGCCCCGCCCCGCCCGGGCGCGCCGCGCGCCGGCCGACGGGTCCCGTCGCCGGGGGCCGGAACCGGCCGGGCCTCGCGGTCCCGGGGGCTATATCACGATGCCGTGATATAGTGATCCACATGACGGCGTCCCTGGCCGACCTGCCCGCGACCCTGAAGCTGCTGTCGGACCCCGTCCGGCTGCGGCTCGTGGTGCTCCTCGCGCGCGCCGAGCTGGCCGTGCAGGAGCTGTGCGCGGTGACCGGGCTCGCGCAGAGCCGGACGAGCAACCACCTCGCGCGGCTCAAGCGCGCGGGGCTCGTGCGCGACCGCCGGGAGGGGACGTGGAGCTTCCACTCCCTCGTCGAGCCGTCCGAGGACGGCCCGCTCACGCCGGAGCTGTTCGCCGCGGTGGTGAAGCCCTCGCTCGACGGCGCGGAGAGCAAGGCCGACGCGAAGGCGCTGGCCGCGGTGCTCGAGCAGCGCCGCCGGCGCAGCCGCGAGGCCCACGACCGCCTGGCCGAGCGGTGGGTCGAGGTGGGCGAGGAGTTCGCCCTCGGCACGCTGCGCGCGGAGGTGCTCGCCGAGGCGTGGCCCGCGGGGCCCGTCGTCGCGGACCTCGGGTGCGGCGCGGGGTTCCTGTCGGGCTGGCTGGCGCAGCGCGGGGCGCGCGTGGTCGCCGTGGACCACAGCGAGCGGATGCTCGCGACCGCGCGCCGCAAGGCCGCGGCGCGGGGCGTCGAGTTCCGCCGCGGCGAGCTCGACGCGCTGCCGCTGCGCGACGGCGAGGTGGACGCGGCGTTCAGCAACCTCGTGTGGCACCACCTCCCCGACGTCGCCGCGGCCGCGCGCGAGGTGTTCCGCGTGCTGAAGCCCGGCGGGCCGTTCGTGGTGAGCGACCTGCAGCCCCACGAGGCCGACTTCATGCGCGAGACGATGGGCGACCTCCGGCTCGGGCTCAAGCCCGACCAGGTCGTCGGCGCGCTCGCCCGGGCCGGGTTCGTGGACCTGCGCCACGCGCCCGCCGCCGACCGTTACCGCGTGACCTCGCCCGCGGGCGAGGCGCGCGAGCTCCCGATGTTCCTGGTGCACGGGCGCAAGCCCGCGGGGCGGCGCTGACCGCGCGCCCCGGCGATCCCCTTCCCCCACGTCCCCTTCCCGAGAGGCCCCATGACCCCCGACACGACGACCCCGAAGGCCCCGACCCGCAAGCCCGCGAAGGCCGGCGGCCGCAAGGTGCTCTCCCCCACCGACTACAAGGTCCGCGACCTCTCGCTGGCGGAGTTCGGCCGCAAGGAGATCCGCCTGGCCGAGGTCGAGATGCCCGGCCTGATGGCCGTGCGCGCCGAGTTCCGCAAGCAGCAGCCGCTCAAGGGCGCGCGGATCACGGGCTCGCTCCACATGACGATCCAGACCGCGGTGCTCATCGAGACGCTGGTCGAGCTCGGCGCCGACGTGCGCTGGGCGTCGTGCAACATCTTCAGCACCCAGGACCACGCGGCCGCCGCGGTCGCCGTCGGCCCCGACGGGACGGTGGACGCGCCGCGCGGCGTGCCGGTCTTCGCCTGGAAGGGCGAGACCCTCGAGGAGTACTGGTGGTGCACCGAGCGGGCGCTCTCGTGGCCCGACGCCGACGGCCCGAACATGCTGCTCGACGACGGCGGCGACGCGACCATGATGGTCATGAAGGGCGCGGCGTTCGAGAAGGCCGGCAAGGTGCCGGCGACCAAGGCCGGCGAGGGCGAGGACTTCGTCGAGCTCGTGAAGTGCCTGAAGGCGTCGCTCGCCGCCCACCCGGGACGGTTCACGAAGATGCTCCCCGGCATCCGCGGCGTCAGCGAGGAGACGACGACGGGCGTGCACCGCCTGTACCAGCTGCAGGAGGCCGGCGGCCTGCCCTTCCCCGCGATGAACGTGAACGACAGCGTGACGAAGTCGAAGTTCGACAACGTCTACGGCTGCCGGCACTCGCTCGTGGACGGCATCATGCGCGCCACGGACGTGATGCTCTCGGGCAAGGTCGCGGTGGTCTGCGGGTACGGCGACGTCGGCAAGGGCTGCGCGCAGTCGCTCCGCGGCCAGGGCGCGCGCGTCGTGATCACCGAGATCGACCCGATCTGCGCGCTGCAGGCGGCCATGGAGGGCTACCAGGTCCTCACGATCGACGACGTGGTCGGGTACGCCGACCTGTTCGTCACCGCCACGGGCAACCTGAACGTGATCACCGCCGACCACCTCGCGCGCATGAAGAACAACGCGATCGTCGGCAACATCGGCCACTTCGACAACGAGATCGACATGGCCGGGCTCGCGAAGGTCCCGGGCATCCGCCGCGAGAACATCAAGCCGCAGACCGACCGCTGGGTGTTCCCGGACGGCCACGGCGTGATCGTGCTGGCCGAGGGCCGGCTGCTCAACCTCGGCTGCGCGACGGGCCACCCGAGCTTCGTGATGAGCAACAGCTTCACCAACCAGGTGATCGCCCAGATCGAGCTGTTCAACCACCACGAGCAGTACGAGAAGAAGGTCTACACCCTGCCGAAGCACCTCGACGAGAAGGTCGCGCGGCTGCACCTCGAGAAGCTCGGCGTCAAGCTGACCAAGCTCACGAAGAAGCAGGCCGAGTACCTCGGGGTGCCGGCCGAGGGCCCCTACAAGCCCTCGCACTACCGCTACTGACCGTCCGACCGGGGGGGCGCCGCCGCGCGCGGCGCCCCCGCGGTACGCTCGTCGCGATGGCCCTCACGCCCGCGCAGCTCTCGACGGCCGAGCCCCGCCTCGCGCGCCTGCGAGCGCTCCTGCGCGGGTTGCCCGACGTCGACGTGGACCCCGCCGGGCACGGGCACCTCGCGTTCCGCGTCGGCGGCAAGGCGTTCGCCTACCGCGCGTGGGACCACCACGGCGACGGCCGCATCGCGTTGTGGGTGAAGTCCACGCGCGCCGAGCAGGCCCGGCTCGTCCGCGACGATCCCGTCCACGGGTTCGTGCCCGCGTACGTCGGCGCCCAGGGCTGGGTGGGCGTCCGCCTCGACCTCGACGACGTCCCCTGGGACCTCGTGGCCGGCCTGCTGCGGGCCGGTTGGCTCGCGCAGGCCGGGAAGACGCGGGCCGCGCGGCTCGCCGACGTCAACGCGGCGCCGCGCCCGCCCGAGCCCCGCCCGCCGGCGTCACCCGCACGACGATCACGCACGCCCCGTCGTCGCCGCTGACCCGGAGCGACGTCGCCGCGCGCAGGTCGGTGGCGCAAAGGCTGTCGCCGGGCGCGAGCCGCGCGGCGCCCGCGGGGCCCTCGACCGTCACCGTCCCGCCGACCGCGTGGACCAGCCCGACGCCAGGCCCGACGACGACGGCCGACGGCCGCCCCGCCGCGCGCACCTCGGCGTCGGCGGCGCACACGCCGCGCCGCGCGAGCACGTTGAGGTCGCGCACGGGCCCCGCCACGAGCGCCGCCGACGTCGGCTCGTCGCCGCGGAACCGGTGGGCCACGCGCGGCGGGAGCGTCGTCGGCGGCGCGTCCCCGTGGACGAGCCGCAACCCGGCGCCCTCCGTCACCACGAGCACGCGGTCGAACCCCGGGAACGCCGAGAACGGCCCGTCCTCGACCACGCCGGCCCGCGCGACGCGCCACGCGAAGTCACCGGCCTCGAACGTCGCGCCCGCCGGGCCGATCGCGAGCTCCTCGGTGACCCCGCGCCCGTTGCGCCAGGGCACGCGCCGCGCGTCGGCCGGGGTGAGGTGCACGAACGGGCCCATCCCGTGCGAGTCTCCCATGGGGCGCCCCGCGTCCCCCCCACCGCCTGGAGCCCGCCATGGACCGCGGCCCCGTCCACGAGACCCTCGACGCCTTCCACGCCGCCGCGGCGCGCGCCGACGCTGACGCGCTCCTCGCGCGCTTCGCGACGGACGGCGTCTTCCTCGGCACCGACGCCACCGAGCGCTGGGACGGCGCCGCGTTCCGCGCGTTCGTCGCGGGTCGCTTCGCCGGCGGCGTCGGCTGGACGCTCGCGACCACGCGGCGCGCCGTCGAGGGGCACGGCGACGTCGCATGGTTCGACGAGGACCTCGTCCACGCCCGCATGGGCCCGCTCCGCGGCAGCGGCGTCCTCGTGCGCGGCACGGACGGACGGTGGCGCATCGCGCAGTACAACCTCGCGGTGACGGTGCCCAACGCCCGCTTCGAGGCCGTGAAGGCGGCGATCGCGGCGCCCTGAAGCAGGGCCCGCCGCGGAGGCCTTCCGACGGCCGCCCACGATCCTCCCGCGGCGACGGGCCGGCTCGCGTCGGCCACGGCGAGCACGCGACGGGCACCACGGGAGCCGGCGCCGATCCCGGGACCGCGAGGCCCGCCCGCCCGCGGCGACCGTGCGTCGCGGGCGCGCGCGTGGGAGACTCCCCCCGCCCCGTCGTCCCCGCCTGGAGCCCCCGTGGCCCCCGATCGCCCCGCCGGCGTCCCGCCGTTCGCGCACCTCAAGCGCGCCCTCTCGTGGAACCTCTCGAAGGTCGCCCCGTCGCCGCGCGAGCTCGAGGCCCTCGCCCGCGACGGCGTCACCGACCCGACGGTCGCCCGCTACGCGACGTGGCGTCGCAGCCTGCTGCTCGTCGCGTTCGGCGCCACCCTCGTCACGTTCGCGCTCGCGGTCCTCGACGAGGTGGAGGCCGGCTTCGGCGAGCTGACGACGTTCGGCGCCGCCCTCGAGCTCGCGGGGCTCGCCGCCATCGGCACCATGCCGACGGCGTGCCTCGCGGGCCTGCGCCGGTGGACCCGACCGGGCCACGCGTCGCGCGCCCTGGCCGCGGCCTGGGCCGTCGCCTTCGCGCTGCCGTTCGTGGAGGCGCTGCTGCCGGTCGGCTGGCTCTACCACCTCGAGGAGGGCGCGACGCCCGCCGGCAGCCCCGCCGCGGACGCGCTCGGCGGGATCCCCCTCGAGAAGCTCGAGGCGCTGCGCGCCCTCACCCTCGACTTCGTCGTCTCGGGCAGCGCGTACCTCGCGCTCCTGCCGGCCGTCCTGTCCCTGATCCCCGGCGCCATGAACGGCTGCCTCCGCGTGAAGTCCCTGCTGCCCGCCGCGCCGCTGCCGGGCTGGCTGCTCGTCTGCGCCGCGCCGCTCTTCCTCCTCTTCTGGCTCGTGCTCCTCGTCGTGGTCAACCAGGCCGCGCAGAGCCCGCTGCTCGTGTTCGGCATGCTCCTCTGGGCCGGCAGCCCGGTCCTCTACGCGCTGCGCGCCCGCACCTTCGTGCAGCCCCGCCTCGACGCGGACGACGTCGCCCGCATCACGTCCGTCAAACGCGCGGTCGCGCTGACCGGCCTCGTCGGCATCGGCCTCCTCCTGGCCTTCGCGACCGTCGAGCGCGTCGCCGGCCTCCGCCTGCTCGGCTTCGACGAGGCCACCGCCATGAGCACGCAGCTCGACCACCTGGTCGAGGACGACCTCCTCACCCTCGAGGACGTCGGCGACGCGTTCGAGTCGTCCACGTCGTTCCTCTACGCGCTCGACCTCTCGTCGGTGCGCTTCGTGCTCGACTTCTTCGCGAAGCTCCTGCTCGTGACCGCCGTCTTCGCGCACCTCGTGCTGCGCGCGACGCTCTCCGCGTGGCGCACCGACCGCACGCTCCGCACCCACCACGAGGCCGGCGCGCACGACGCGGCGGCCGCGGCCGCGCTCGCGGCACTGGGCCGGCCGGCCGCAACGTGACGCGGTCGGCGGCACAGGACCGCGAGGCCCGGTCGGCGGCGACCGGGCCTCGCGTCGGGTGAGCCCGAGCGTGGCCGACGCCGTGCCCCGCCTCTCCTGGGCCGAGGCCGCGTGGGAGCGCGCCCCGACGGGCCCCTGGCCCGACGCGGCCGAGGTCCGCCGGCGCCTCGCCCGTTGGTCGCGCCTCGCGGCCGCGCCCCACGTCGCGCTCGCGGGCGGCCTCCGCGCGTGCACGGTGCGCGTCGGCGACGTCGTCGCGCGGCTCGCGGTGGCGCCCGACCACGACCTCGGGAAGGAGGCCGCCGCGCACGCGCGGCTCGCGGGCCTCGTGCGCGTGCCCCGCGTGCTCGACCTCGACGCGGAGGCGCGGGTGATGCTGCTCGAGTTCGTCGCGCACGAGCCGCTGCCCGCGACCGCCGAGGCGGGCGCCGCCGTCGGCCGCGTCGCCGCGGCCCTGCACGGCCTCGGGTTCCCGACGTGGGGGTTCTTCGCGCCGGGGACGCCGTCGGGCACCGCGCCAGCAACGCTGCGTCCGGAGCCGACGCACCCGACCGCGCTCGAGGCCCTCCTCGCGTGGGCCGACGGGGCGCTCGGCGGCGCCGCGGGCGCGCGGCTCGGCCCGCGCCTCGCCGCCGCCGTGCGCCGCGCGTGGGACGACGGTCACGCCGCGCTCGCGCGGGCGTGTGCGTCCGCCGCGTTCGTGCACGGCGATTTCAAGCCCGCGAACCTCAAGTGGCTGCCCGCGACCCGCGAGGTGCTCGTGCTCGACCTCGAGTTCGCGTGGGCCGGCCCGGCGCTCATGGACGTGGGCCAACTGCTGCGATGGGAGGTCCCGGCGGCGTTCGTCGACGCGTTCGCGGCGGCCTACGTCGCGGGCGGCGGCGGCCTGCCCGACGGCTGGCGCCGCACGGCGGACCTCCTCGACCTCTTCAACGTCGTCGGCCTGCTCGACCACCCGGGCGACCTCCCGGTGCGCGACGCCGACCTCCTCGCGCGCGCGCGGCGCACGACGGGCCTCGCGTCCCCCGCCGGCGGCCGCTGACCCCGAGGGCGACGGTCGGCGACACCCGGCCCGTGCGCGTCACGCCGCGCGGGCCGGGCGGCGGCGGTCACTTCGCGCGGAACGCCGCGAGCACCTCGGCCTCGCGCGCGGGCGAGAGGCCGGGGTGGCGGCCCGTGCCCCACGCGACGTCGCGCTTCGTCTCGCGCACCCAGGCCGCCGTGTCGGCGATCGTCTGGGCGAGCGGGCGGAAGCCGAGGCCCTTCGCGCGGGCCTTCTCCGCGCTCACGTGGCCGTTCCCCTCGGGCGGGATCCAGAGCGGCAGGTTGTGCCAGGGGCCCACCTTCTGCGCCGCGAGGAACGCGGCCGGGACCCACGTGAACGTCACGTCGTGGCGCAGCGCGCACTTCGCGCCGTGAAGGAGCTCGGCGAACGAGACGCGCCCCTCGAACCCGACGGCGTTGTACGTGCCGACGACGCCGTCCTCGGCGCAGCGCAGCAGGAACGCCGCGAGGTCGCGCACGTCGATGCACTGCGCCTCGTCGGTGCCGTCGCCCGGCGCCAGCACGTCGCCGCCGCGCGCGACGCGGGCGGGCCAGTACGTGAAGCGGTCCGTGGGGTCGTTCGGGCCGACGATGAGGCCCGGGCGGACGTGGGCCACGCGACCGGGCCAGCCGGCCTCGGCCGCGCGCTCGCAGCGGGCCTTCCACGCGCCGTACGTCTCGTTCGTGAGCTTCTCGGCGGCGACGGCCTCCGCGGGCACCTCGGCCACGGGGCTCGACTCGCCCACCGGGTCGCGTGAGCTCCCGACGGCCGGGTAGACGCTGATCGTCGAGACGAGCGTGTAGTGGCCGACGTCGCCGAGCGCCTCGCGGACCCGCGTGACGTGCGACGGCACGTACGCCGACGTGTCCATGACCGCGTCGAACGCGCGGCCCTTCAGCGCCGAGACGTCGCCGCCGCGGTCGCCGCGCAGCTTCTCGAGGTCGGGGAACAACGACGGGTGCGTCTTGCCGCGGTTGAACAGCGTGACCGTGTGGCCCCGCGCGACGGCGAGCGTCACGATCTCCGGCCCGAGGAACGAGGTGCCGCCGAGCATGAGGAGCTTCAGCGGGCGCGCGGCCTTGCCGTCGGCGGCGGGCGCGGGCGCCGGGGCGGGCGCGGGGGCCGCGTCCTGCGGCGCGGCGAGCGCGCGGCCCGGCAGGGCGACGGCGGCGGCGAGCGCGCCGCCCGTCGTGGCGGCGCCGGCGAGCACGGTGCGGCGGGTCAAGGTCGGGTCCGGCATGGGGTCTCGGGCTCCTGCGCCGCAGCCTACCCTCGACCCCGGCACCCGTGGACCTCGCGCGGCCCGGGCGTACCGTGCCCGTGTCGCGACCGCGGGCCGCGCCCGCCGGAGGTCACCGTGCGACCGACCGCCCGCCCCGCCAGGTTCCCCTCGCTCCTCGCGGTCGCCGCGCTGGCCCTCTCGGCCGCGCGCACGCCCGCCGCGCACGCCGGCCCCGCGGAGGCGAAGTACCTCGAGGAGGAGGACGACGCGAAGGCCGAACCGCTGCTCGCCGCGCTCCTCGCGAGGTGGAAGACGCCCAAGGACGCCGCCGACCTCGTGAAGATGCTCCGCGCGCGCAAGCCGAAGGGCGACCTCAAGAAGGATCGCGGGACCTTCGACTGGCCCTGCCCCGACGGCAAGACGCGGCAGTTCACCTACCTGCTCCCGTCGAAGCACGCGCCGGGCAAGCCGGCGCCGGTGATGGTCTGGCTCCACGGCGCGGTCCGCCAGGGCCCGCCCGGCGGCGGCGCCGGCGAGGCCGAGATGTTCCGGCCCGCGGTCGACGACCTCGGGGCGATCGTCGTCGGGCCCTCGACGTACGACGGCGTCGAGTGGGGCGCGCCGGGCCCGCGGGCCCTCCTCCACCACGCGCTGCGCGTCGTCAAGACGTCATTCGCCGTGGACGAGAACCGCGTGTTCGTCTGCGGCGACAGCGACGGCGGCCGCGGCACGTACCGCACGGTCGAGGCCGAGGCGACCGCGTTCGCCGCGGCCGTGCCGGTCATCGGCTCGCCGGGCGGCGTCACGCGGTTCGTGAACCTCCGCAACCTGCCGTGGCTCGTGATCAACGGCGCCAAGGACACGATCTTCGACCTCGCGCACGTGCGCGAGGGCGTCGACGGCATGAAGGCCGCCGGCTTCGACCTCGACTGGCGGCTCGTGGACGACGCCGGCCACGACCCGCGCCTGTTCCTCCGCTTCGCGGCCGACGTCCGCGCGTTCCTCGCGAAGCACCCGCGCGACCCGTACCCGAAGAAGGTCGAGTGGACCGTCGACCCGTCCGACCCCGGCGCCGCGCGGTTCCCCGCGAACACGTTCCGCTGGATCCGCATCGACGAGGCGGGCCCGTCGGAGCGCAACGCGTCGTTCGACGACGCCGGGGTCGTGCGCGGCGGCCTGCCCCGCGTCGAGGCCGCGCGCGACGGCCAGCGCGTCGTCGTGCGCACGAACGGCGTGAAGCGCGTGACCGTGCTCGTCAGCGACCAGATGCTCGACCTCGCCCGGGACGTCGAGGTCGTCGTGAACGACGTCGTGCTCTTCCGCGGCAAGGTCGTCGCGGACCCGCGCGTCGTGCTCGAGGAGGGCCGGCGTTTCCTCGACCGCGCCCTCGTGTTCTCGGCGCGCGTCTCCCTCGACGTCGACGCGCCGGCCGTCGAGGCCGCCGCCCCGGACGCGCCGCCCGCGGGCAAGTGAGCCGCGGCCGCCCCGGCCCGGTAGAGTGCGCCGGTCGCACTCACACCCGGACGCCCCCATGGCCGCCCCCGACCGCATCTCCGTGGACCACATCCTCATCGGCGTGAAGAGCGCCGACTTCCCCGACGGCAAGCGGAACGCCGCCGACGCGCGGAAGTTCGCCTACGACCTGCTCGCGCAGGTGCAGAAGGGCGGCGACTGGGCCGCGCTGAAGCGGGCGAACAGCGAGGACCCGCCCCCGGGCGGCCCGTACGCGATGTCGAACCGCGGCGTGCGCCCGGCCCGCGGCGAGTACCCGCGCGACGGCATGGTGCCCGCGTTCGGCGACGTCGGCTTCGCCCTCGAGGTCGGCGCGGTCGGCATGGCCGACCACGACCCGCGCACGAGCCCCTTCGGCTTCCACCTGATCAAGCGCGTCAGCTGACCCGCGGCGCCGCGCACCTCGGGACGGCGACCCCTTCCCGGGACCGCGAGGCCCGGCGGCCGTCGGGCCCCGCGGTCCAGAGTGGACGACCTCGCGCGTCGCGGCGACGTGAGACCCGCACGCCTCGAGGCGATCCCCCGCGCGGGCGGGCGCAAGGCCCGCCCCTACGAATGCACGCCAATGGCACGTTGCGTGCATCTTACGCACATTTCCATGCCGGACATGGACCCACGACGCGACGCACGCCGCAGCGAGAATCGACGCGGCGGCCCGTAGGGCGCGGCCCTCGTGGCCGCCCGCCGGTCGCGCCGATGACCGACCGTGTGATGCCCCGGACCGTCGACGTGCGGGTCAGGCGCCGAACTGACGCAGATGGTGGTCCACGTGTTTCCACTGGAGCGTGTCCCACTCCGCCGGCGTCAGCCTGCCGAAGAAGGGGTGCGGGTCCTTCGTGATCCCCGACGGGCCCGCGCGACTCATCAGCGTCAGCACCTCCAGCAGGCCCTCGCGCTCCTTCGCGAAGTCGCGCGCGTCCTTCACGACGAACTCGGCGCTCGTCGGCAGCCCGCGGCCGAAGGGCTTCGGGCCGAGCGCGCCGCCGCGCGCCATCCAGCCGACGAGCTTGCCGAAGAGGCTGCGCGGGAGCTTCAGCTCGCCGAGCGCCACGCGGATCGGGACGCGGCAGTGCGCCAGCATCTGCGCGACGTCCATCTTCCCCCACACGGGCTTCGACGCCGGCGAGAGGGTGGCGATGCGCGCGCGCAGCCCCTCGAGGCCGGCACGGGTGAAGATCGACGACGGGACGGGGTCGGGGCTGGCCATGGGGCCGCAGCATACCCAACGCGGCCGGAGCCCGCGGCGGGCGTCACTTCGTCCCGAGCGCGTCGAGGGCCTTCTGCGCCGCCGCACGCACCTCCGGGACCCGGTCCTCGGCCGCCACCTTGCGGAGGATCTCCGGCACGTCGGCTCCGCCGATGGCGCCCAGCGCCGTCGCCGCCGCCGAGCGAGCCACCTTCCCGCCGTCGCCGCGCAGCACCGAGAGGACGTGGGCCTTCGCCCCCGGCGTCGCGATCTGGCCCAGCAACTCGAGCCCGCGCACGCGGCTCGGGGTCTCCGCGCGCTTGGAGAGCTCGATGGCCAGCGATTCGAGCGCCGGGTGCGTCGGCGCGCAGCGCACGAGGGCTCGGAGCGCGGCGTAGGCCTCGTCCGCGGGCAGCTTGGGCCGCGCGGCCGCGCGCGCGAGGGCGTCGGCCAGCCCCGGATCGGGGGCGGCCGTCGCGACCTCGATCGCCACGCGCCGTCGTTTCGCGTCGGCGCCACCCAGCGCGTCGACCACCGCGTCGAGGCGGCCGGCGCGCAGCATCGTCGCCAGCACCACGGGCGCGAGCGCGGGCGGGCAGGCCGCCGCGTATCGACTCGCCGCCTCGGTCGCCGGCCGGAGGTCGATCGCGAGCAACGCCGTCAGGGCGGCCTCCACCTTGCCCGCGTCCTTGGCGGCCTGCAGCGCGTCGATCCGGCCCCGCACGTCGCGCCGCAGCGCCGCGAGGGTGCTCTCGAGGCGCGACGCCGCGTCCGGTCCCGTCGCGACGACCGCGCCGAGGGGATCGAGCAGCACCATGTCCCCGAGGGCCTTCGGGGCGAAGCCCTGGAACAGTCGGCCCGAGGCGTCGTCCAGCACGACCGTCGGCGGGAGCTCCGCGCGGACGTCCGCGCCCAGCGCCGACATCCGTGCGCTCGCCGCGGCGACCGCGGCCCGGACTTCCGCGAGATTGGCGGGACCCTGCTGGTGGACCGCGATCACGAGGAACGCGTCGTCGAGGTCCTCGTACGTGCGCGTCAGCTCGGCCAGCTTCGGCAGACCGCCGAAGATGCAGCGGCCTCAGGTGTGCTCCCAGAAGTACAGGAGCGTCGGGCGGCCGCCGCGCGGGTGCGACTCCAGCAACGTCGTCAGCGCCGGCGGCCCTTCGGCGAAACGGATCGCCGGTGCGAGCGAGCCCGCGCGCGGCGGGCCCGTCCGGTCGCGCAGCGAGAGCGTGCCGAGGTCGACCTTCGCCGCGCCGGGCGCGATGACCGTCTCCTTCGGGTCCCCTTCGCCGCCGGGCGCCTGCGGCAGGAGGCGGAACGAGCCCACCGGCAGCCGCACGGCGAACCGGTCGCGCTCGGGATCGACGCGGAGCGCGTACGCCCCGGCGCGCGCGTCGGCGACCCACACGGTCGCCCCCGCGGGATACGTCTTGCCGTCGGCGTTCAGGAGCGTCCCGCGGACGTCCGCGAGCGCGCCGATCCGCACCACCAGCTCGGTCCGCGCCGCGGCGTGATCGATCGTGGCGACGCCGCCACGGGCCCGGGGTCCGTCGAAGGCCCACACGGTCGTCGCCGGCGCCGACGACATCAGCGGGAGGGCGAACCGCCCCGCCCCATCGGTGCGCACGGCGGACGGCGCGCGGAGTCCTGCCGCGCTCGCGACCCAGGCCAGGGCCACGTCGGCGTCGGGGACGGCATGGCCGTCGGCGTCCACCACCTGTCCTCGGAGCGTCCGCGTTTCGGCGTGCGCCGCCCGGGTCGCGAGCAAGGCGACGACGACGAATCCCCACGCCCACGCCGACGACGTCCGCATCGAGGCCTCCCGTCCGGGCACCCTACCTGACGGACCGGCGAGGCGAGAGGGCGAGCGGGCCCACCGCCCCCCGGTCCGACGCTACGCCCCCCCGCGGACCGCCGCGCGCAGCGGGACGGTCAGCGCCCCGCGGCGCTCCACGACGACGCACGGGAGCCCGAGCCATCGCGCGACGTCGGCGAGCTCGGCGGCGAGCGCCGTCGCGACGCGCTCGGCGTCGCGCCCCGGCTCGAGGTGCGCCGCGCGGACCACGAGCGCCTCACGGGCGCGGTCGGCCTTGAGGTCCACCCGGGCGACGAGCGCGTCGTCGAGCAGAAACGGGAGCACGTAGTAGCCGTGGACGCGCTTCGCCGCCGGGACGTAGATCTCGAGGCGGTAGCGGAACCCGAACAGGCGCTCCGTGCGGTCCCGCTCGAAGACGAGCGGGTCGAACGGCGCGAGCAGCGCGCGCCGCGACCCGGCGCGGCGGCGCCGGCGCGTCGGGGAGGAGGAACGCGTCGTGCGGGACACCCTCGACCCGCACGCAGCGCAGGCGGCCCTCGGCGGCGAGCCCCTCGACGAGCGTGCGGGCCGTGGGCTTGTGGAGCCGGTAGTAGTCGGCCAGCTCGAGCGCGGTCGCGACACCGAGGGCCCTGGCCGAGAGCAGCAGGAGCTCGCGGCGCGCGTCGTCGGGCGGCGGCGTCGGCGCGTCGAGCACCTCGCGCGGCAGGACGCGCTCCGGGCGGTCGTAGACGCGCTCGAAGCCGCGGCGGTCGGCCGCGGTGAGCCGGCCCGAGCGGAACAGCCACTCGAGGAGGTGCTTCGTCGGCCCCCACCCCCACCACGCGCCCTGCCGCGGGTCGTCGCCGACGTCGGACGCGGTGAGCGGGCCCTCGGCGTCGATGCGGCGGAGCAGGGCCTCGGCGGCGTCGGGCCGCGCCCGCAGGAGCGCGTCGACCTCGGCCCAGGGCTTGCGCTGCATCCGCCAGCGCAGCAGCGGGTGGAGCCGCACCGGGAGCAGGCTCGCCTCGTGGCCCCAGTACTCGAAGAGCGCACGGTCGCGGTAGGCCAGGCGGTCGAGGTGCGCGCGGTCGTACGGCCCGAGCCGCGAGAACACGGGCAGGTAGTGCGAGCGGACGAGCACCTGCACCGAGTCGAGCTGCACGAGCCCGAGGCGGTCCACCGTGTCGCGGACCGAGGCGAGCCCCACGACGCCGCGCGGGCGCGGCGACGCGAACCCCTGGGCCGCGAGCGCGCGGGCCCGCGCCTCCGCGAGCGACATCGCGCCCGGCGGGACGGCGCGGCGGGCGGGGCGGGCGGGCGGCATCCCGAGAGCGTACGGGACGCGCGCCGCCCGCGGTCGTTCAGCGCGAGGTCGGGAACGAGAGCTCGAGACGTTTGCCGTCGCGGCGCACCTCGAACGCGAGCGTCGTGCCCGGCGGGACGTCGTTCAGCGCGAACCGCAAGAGGTCGGTCTCCCGGACGAGGTCCGTGCGGCCGTTCACCGCGACGAGCACGTCGCCCTTCTGGAACCCCGCGCGCTTCGCCGCGTCGTGGGGCGCGAACTGCCCGACGTGGGCCACCCGGAGGCCGAGGGCGGCCTTCGGGAGCCCCGCCTGCGAACGCTCCGCCCTGGTGAGCGCCTCGAGCTTGAGCCCGCCGAGGGCGCGCCGCCGCAGGCCCCACGAGCTCACGCGCCACGAGAGGTCGTCGGCCCGCCGCCAGCCGCCCGCGAGCTTCAGCGTCAGCCGCGCCTCGGCCGCGCCGCGCTGCACGACGGCCTCGACCTCGCCGCCCGCGGGGTCCACGCCCTGGAGCACCCACTGCACGTCGGCGATGGAGAGGAGCGGCTGGCCCGCGAGCGTGCGGATCACGTCGCCCTCGCGGAACCCGGCGGCGGCCGCCGCGGAGCCGGCCTCGACGGCCTTCACCGTCGCGCGCTGGCGCGGGTCGAGCACGAGGCCCACGACCTTCGGGTGCGGGAACGGGAAGAGGACGCGCTCGTCGATCGCGCCGTCGCGCTCGCGCCGGAGCGACCGCTCCGCGTCGCCGATCTGGTGGCAGTGGATGCACGACGGGACGACCTTCCCCTCGTAGTCGAGCGTCGGCTTGTACTTCGCCTTGAGCTCCGGGTACTGCTCCGGTGTCGGGAACGACGGCGCGGGCCCGCGTTTGCCCGCCAGCGCGGCCTGGTCGCGCGGGAACGCCTCGTGGAGCTCGAGCGCGCCCTCGAGCGCGCGCGCGAGGCCCTCGACGGAGACGTCGTCGGCCCACGCCTTGTGGTCGCTCCGCGTGCCGAAGCGCCCGTAGACCGTGCCGTCGGCCCGCAGCAGGAACACGAGCCACGACTGGTCGGTGTCGAACTGGAACGTCCGCAGGTCGAGCCCGTTCGTGCCGACGACCCGGACGCGCACGAACCGCTCGAGGAGCGGCTTGAGGCGCGGGTCCTTGTCCACCAGGTCGTCGTCGAGCTTGACGCACTCCTCGCAGGGGATGCACCGCAGGGCGACCGCGATCGGCTTGCCCGTCGCGTTCGCCTCCTCGAAGGCCTTCGGGAGGTCGTGGTAGATCCACCACCCCGCGGCCTCGACGCGCGCCTTGTCCTTGCGGACCTTCTCCTCGCGGCCCTCCGGGCCCGCGAACGCGCCGGTCCCGACGAGCGCCGCCACCGACGACACGACGACCCCCGCGACGAGCCCGACGACGACCGCCGCACGCATGGACGGACCCTCCCGTGCGCGAGGATAGCGGCGGCGGTCCCGTCCCGGACACCCCGCCCCCGCCCGGTACGCTCGTCGGCATGGACCCCCGCCCCGACCCGGCCCCCGCGCGGGATTCCGCGTCCCCCCCCATGACCGTCGCCCACCCCACGACGCCCGTCCCGAAGGGCTTCGGCGCGGTGGACCCGCGCATCGCCCCGTACGTCGAGCGCCTGCTCGAGCCCGAGGACGAGGTCCTCGCCGAGATCCGGGCCCGCTCGCGCGCCGAGGGCCTGCCGCCCATCTCCATCGGCCCGTTCGACGGCCGCCACCTCGAGGTGCTGGCGCGGATGGCCGGCGCGCGGCGGATCGTCGAGATCGGCACGCTCGGCGGCTACTCCGGCGTCTGCCTCGCGCGGGCCCTGCCGCCGGACGGGCGGCTCGACACGTTCGAGCTCGACCCGCGGCACGCCCGCGTCGCGGCGGCGTCGTTCGCGCGCGCGGGCGTGGCGGCGCGCGTGCGCGTCCACGTGGGCCCCGCGCTCGAGCGGCTGGCGGATATCGAGGCGGAGGGGCCGTTC
>JAEUHO010000248.1 GCA_016795345.1 Planctomycetia bacterium
CGATCGTCGCCGCCGCGCGCGCCAAGCTCACCTCCCCCCGAAGTGGTCGGGGTCCGGGGGGGGGGGTCGTCTACCCCGCCGATCCGCCCCCGCTGTTCCCGCGCCGGGCGCGCCCGGCGCGGGGCGACCGTCCCGTCGCTCGTTCCCCGTCCCGCCGCTCCCGCCCCGAGGCCCACGACCGTGACACCGGATCCCGCGCGCGACGCGCCGACCGCACCGACGCTCCCGCCCCCGATCGCGGGGCCGCGGGCCACCGCGCGCAGCGTGAAGCTCGTGGACGCGGTCGCCGGCGGGGTGGTGCGGCTCGGCGGGGCGCTGGTGATCGTCGCGGTCGTCGGGATCCTCGTGTTCCTGGTCGCGACCGTCGTGCCGCTGTTCCGGGCCGCGAAGGTGGAGCCGTCCGCCGCGGTCGGGAAGGTCCCCGTCGAGGGGGAGGTGCTCTGCCTCGCGCTCGACGAGTACCGGTTCGTCGCCGCCGCCGTCGGCGAGGCGCCGGAGGTGGTCGTGTTCCGCCCGGACGACCCCGGGCGCGTGGTCGCGCGGGTGCCGATCCCCGGCCTCGAGGGCGCGCGGCTCTCCGCGGCGCGGCGGTCGATCCGCACGAAGGACCTGGCGGTCGGGACCACCGACGGGCGCGTCGCGTTCCTGAAGCTGCAGTTCGTGGCCGACTACGTCCTCGGCGCCGAGGGCGAGGCGCTGCGCCGCCGGCTCGCGCTCGATCGGCTCGAGACGGTCGGCGACGCGGTGGTGACGCGGAAGGCCGCCACCACCCTGCTGCGCGTGCGCTGCAACGTCGAGCCGCTCGGCGTGGTCGAGCTCCCGCGCGGGAGCGGGCCCGTGAACGCGGTCGCGTACGCGACCCACGACGGCGCCGGCGTCGCCACCGCCGTCACCGCGGACGGCCGCGCCCACGTCGTGCGACAGGCCTCGTCGGACGGCGAGGACGCCTCGGCGGCGGTGTTCCGGCTCGAGCCCCTCGCCGACGGCGGACGCGCGGTGCCCTCCGGCCTGTTCGCGACGCTCGTGGACGAGGAGCTGCGCAACGCGTGGTTCGTCGCGAAGGAGGGCGTGCTGCTCCGCGTGGACGTGCGGCGCCAGCCGGCGACCGCCGTCGAGGTGCGGCGGACCGACCGCGGCGACGGCGCCCGGCTCACCGCCGCCGAGTTCGTGCTGGGCGACCGCTCGATCGTCCTCGGCGACGACCGCGGCCGCGTCGCGCTGTGGAGCCCGCTCCCGCTGAACGACCGCCTGCTCGCGAAGCGGGCCGACCCCGGCGACGGCCAGGTGACCGAGGCGATCCACGAGCTCGGCGTGATGGGCGCCCCGGTCGTCTCCATCGCCGCGTGCCCGACCCGGCTCACGTACTACCTCGGCCACGCCGACGGGCGCGTCACGGCGGCGTACGCCGTGAACGACCGCGTGCTCGCGCGGGTCGAGGCGTTCGCGGGCCCCGTCGGCGCGATCGCCGTCGGGCCGAAGGACGACGGGCTCCTCGTCGCGGGCCCGGGCGAGGGCTTCCGCGCGTTCGACGTGTCCGCGCCGCACCCCGAGACCAACTTCAAGGCCCTCTTCCGGCCCGTCCACTACCAGGGGTACGCCGAGCCCCAGCTCCGCTACGAGTCGTCGGCGGGCAGCGACGAGGCCGAGCCGAAGCTGTCGCTGCGGCCGCTGCTCTTCGGGACGGCCAAGGCCACGTTCTACGCGATGTTGTTCGCGCTGCCGCTGGCGCTCCTCGGCGCGCTGTACACGTCGCAGTTCATGCACCCGCGCGTGCGGGCCGTCGTGAAGCCGGCCGTCGAGGTGATGGCGAGCCTGCCGAGCGTCGTGCTCGGCTTCGTCGCGGCGCTGGTGCTGGCTCCCGCCGTCGAGCGGGTGGTGCCCGGCGTGTTCGCCGCGGTCCTCGCCCTCGGCGTCGTCGGGTTCACGGCGGGCGTCGTGTGGTACCTGCTGCCGCTCGAGCTCCGCAACGGCCTGGGCTCCGGCACCCGCCTCCTGCTCGCCGCCGTGCTGGTGGGGGGGACGTCGTGGCTCTGCGTCGCGCAGACGCCGCTGATCGAGCGCCTGCTGTTCGAGGTGCACCTGAAGGACGGCCGGGTCCTCGCGGACTTCCGGCAGTGGATGGACGCGCCCAAGCACGCCACGCTCGGCGACGGCTCGGTCGCCTCGGGGCTGCCGCTGCTGCGGTTCACGCTGGGGGCCGTCGCGGCGACGGTCGGCCTGTTCACGCTGACGCGCTTCGTCGCGGCCCGGTTGCCCGCGACGATGCCCGCGGCCGCGCGCACGACCGTCCAGGTGATGGCCTGCGCCCTGCTGCCGGCCGTGGCGGCCGCGCTCGCCGCCCCGCTCGTCGAGGCGTGGGTGTTCGGCGGCGACTTCCGGTGGTTCCTCGTCGGCACCGAC
This sequence comes from Planctomycetia bacterium, assembly GCA_016795345.1. GTDB lineage: Bacteria > Planctomycetota > PLA2 > PLA2 > JAEUHO01 > JAEUHO01. The sequence goes on from JAEUHO010000248.1 coordinate 2,401, forward strand.
GACCCGACCCACGGCATCGTGTACGACCAGCGCAACAGCCTCGTGGTGGGCATCGCGATGGGGTTCGCGGTGATCCCGATCATCTACACGATCGCCGAGGACGCGCTGTCGGCCATCCCCGAGTCGCTGCGCTCCGCCGCGCTCGGCTGCGGTGCCAGCCCGTGGCAGGCCGCCACGCGCGTCGTGCTGCCCGCCGCGGTGCCCGGGATCTTCTCGGCCGCGATGATCGGGTTCGGCCGCGCCATCGGCGAGACCATGATCGTGCTGATGGCCGCGGGCGGCACCGCGATCATGGACCTGACGATCTTCAACGGCTTCCGCACGCTCTCGGTGAACATCGCGACGGAGCTGCCCGAGGCGCCCGTGGAGGGGACGTTGTACCGCGTGCTCTTCCTCGCGGGCCTCCTGCTGTTCGCGATCACGTTCGTGCTCAACACGGTCGCCGAGCTGGTCCGCCTCCGCTTCCGCAAGCGGTTCAAGGGGCTCTGACGTGGACGCACCGACCCGCCATCCCCCGCTCCGCCCTTCGCCCTTCGGGCGGCTCTTCCGCGACGGCCACCCCTGGGTGTGGATCACGCGGTGCGGCACCGCGCTGCTCCTGCTCATGGTCGTCGGCATCGTCGCGATCGTCGCCGTGAACGGGCTCTCGACGTTCTGGCCCCGCCGGCTCGTGCGGTACGAGCTGAAGGACGGCACCGTCGTCGTCGGCGAGGAGATCCGGCGCGAGGTCCGCAAGGTGGGCCAGGCGAGCGTCGAGGAGACCCAGGTCTTCCTGCGCGTCGGCAACCGCGACCTCTCGGGCGGCGGCGGCGACTTCCGGTGGATCCGCGCCGACGACATCCGGGCGACCTCGACGCCGGAGGACCTGCTCGCGTTCGAGCGCATGGAGCACGGCCCCGCCTACGGGCGCGTCCGCCAGGTGATCGAGGTGGAGACGGTGGACGGCAAGCGCCGCAACCGCGTCGTCGCGGAGGGCGCGGCCGCGCGCGCGGCGCTGGAGACCGGGATGGAGGCCGCGGCGGCCCGACGCGAGGCCCGGCTCGAGCTGCAGGAAGGCGAGATGGACCGCGTCAGCAAGCGGCAGAACGAGCTGAACGACGAGCTCCGCCGCTTCCAGCGCGAGGCCGACCCGACCTCGCCTTCCTTCGCCGGCCGGAAGCAGGCCCTCGACGCGCGCAAGGCTGCGCTCGACGCGGAGTTCGAGCCCGTGGCGGCGAAGGTGCGCGCGATCCTCGCCGAGGACCGCCGGCACCTCGTCCTGCTCGAGGACGGGGCGGGCAACGCGTTCCCGAAGCCGGTGCCGATGTCGCAGATCCTGCGGATCGACGCGGTCAACGCGCTGTCGTTCCCCGGCCGCGTGGGCCTCGCCGTCGGCCGGTTCTGGCGGTTCGTGACCGAGGCGCCGCGGGAGGCCAACACCGACGGCGGCATCTGGCCGGCGATCTACGGCACGGTCCTGATGACGCTCATCATGACGATGTTCGTGGTGCCGTTCGGCGTCCTCGCCGCGTTGTACCTCCGGGAGTACGCGAAGCAGGGCGTGATGATCTCGGCGGTGCGCATCGCGGTGAACAACCTGGCGGGCGTGCCGAGCATCGTGTTCGGCGTGTTCGGCCTCGGCTTCTTCTGCTACCTCGTCGGCGGCTGGATCGACCGGTCGTTCTTCCCGGAGAAGCTCCCGACGCCGACGTTCGGCGGCGGCGGCATCCTCTGGGCGTCGCTGACGCTCTCGCTCCTCACGGTGCCCGTGGTCATCGTGGCGACGGAGGAGGCCCTCGCGGCCGTCCCGCGCTCGCTGCGGGAGGCGGCCATCGCGTGCGGCGCCTCGAAGTGGCAGATGATCCGCCGCGTCGTGCTCCCGCACGCGAGCCCCGGCATCCTGACGGGCATGATCCTCGCGATGGCCCGCGGCGCCGGCGAGGTCGCGCCGCTCATGCTGACGGGCGTGATCAAGCTCGCCGAGGACCTGCCGCTCGACGGCGAGGCCCCGTTCCTGCACCCCGAGCGGCGGTTCATGCACCTCGGCTTCCACCTCTACGACACCGGCTTCCAGTCGCCCAACGTGGACGCCTCGACGCCGCTGGTCTACAGCACGACCCTCGTCCTGCTGGGCCTCGTGCTCGTCCTCAACCTCGGCGCGATCCTGCTGCGGAACCGCCTGCGCAAGCGCATGCGCACCGGAGTCTTCTGATGGCCACCCCCGCGATCCTCCCCTCCGCCCCCGAGATGAAGCCGCCGCCGCCGCCCGGGGGCGCCAAGGCCGTCCTCGAGGTGGACCACTTCAACCTGTGGTACGGCCCGACGCACGCGCTGAAGGACGTGTCGATGTCGTTCGGCGAGCGCCAGGTGACGGCGCTCATCGGGCCCAGCGGCTGCGGCAAGTCGACGCTGCTGCGCTCGCTCAATCGCCTCAACGACCTGATCGACAACCTGCGCACCGAGGGCGACGTCCGGCTCCGCGGCGACAGCGTCTACCGGCGGGGCGTCGACGTCATCTCGCTGCGCAAGCGGATGTCGATGGTGTTCCAGCGCCAGAACCCGTTCCCGAAGAGCATCTACGAGAACGTCGTCTTCGGCCTGCGCGTCGACGGCGAGAAGCGCAAGCCCGTCCTCGACGAGGCCGTCGAGCGCAGCCTGCGCGGCGCCGCGATCTGGGACGAGGTGAAGGACCGGCTCCACAAGAGCGCCCTCGAGCTGTCGGGCGGCCAGCAGCAGCGCCTGTGCATCGCCCGCGCCATCGCGACGCGGCCCGAGGTGCTGCTGATGGACGAGCCGTGCTCGGCCCTCGACCCGATCGCCACCTCGAAGGTCGAGGACCTCATCATCGACCTCAAGCGCGACTTCACGGTGATCATCGTCACGCACAACATGCAGCAGGCCGCGCGCGTCGCGGACGTCACCGCGTTCATGTACCTCGGCCGCCTCATCGAGATGGGGGAGACGACGCAGATCTTCGAGCGCCCCCGGTTCTCCGAGACCGAGGCGTACATCACCGGGCGGTACGGCTAGGCTACCGGGGGACTCCCGTGACCTTTACAAAGGCTTCACCGACTTCGGGCATGACGGAGGCCATGAACACCACCATGAACGCCGCCGGTCCCGTCAAGACCAGCCACAAGATCCTCGTCGTCGAGGACGAGCCCGACCTGCTCGACCTCGTCGTCTACAACCTCCGCAAGGAGGGCTTCAAGCCCGTCCGCGCCGAGACCGGCGCGAAGGCCCTCGAGCTCGCCCGCGACGAGAAGCCGGACCTCGTCCTCCTCGACCTGATGATGCCGGGCATCGACGGGCTCGAGGTCTGCCGCCGGCTCCGCGCGGACGACGCCACCGCGGAGATCCCGATCGTGATGGTCACGGCGCGGGCCGAGGAGAGCGACGCGGTCGTCGGCCTCTCCGTCGGCGCCGACGACTACATCAAGAAGCCCTTCGGCATGAAGGAGCTCCTGGCCCGCGTCCGGGCGGTGCTGCGCCGCACGGCGGCCGCCGCCGACCCCTCCACCAAGGTGCTGCGGGTGGACGAGCTCGAGGTGGACCCCTCGAAGCACGAGGTCCGCCTGCGCGGCCAGGTCGTGCCGGTGACCCCGACCGAGCTCCGGCTGCTGCACCACCTCGTCCGCAACCGCGGGCGGGTGTTCACGCGGGCGCAGCTGCTCGACAAGGCCGTGGGGCCCGACGTGGTCGTGATCGACCGCAACATCGACGTCCACGTGGCCACCCTCCGCAAGAAGCTCGACGACTACGGCGACCGGATCGCGACGATCCGGGGCGTCGGGTACAAGTTCGCCGAGCGGTAGCCCCGGAGGTCGAGACGTCGATGCGGACTCCCTGGTCGTTCCGAGCGGGCCTCGTCGGCGGCATCCTTGTCGCCCTCGGCCTCGTCGCGTACTGGGTGCTCCGCGTCCCGGAGATCCGGGAGGCGGCGGTGGCCCAGCTCGACCGCGACCTCGAACGGTCCGCCCACGCGCTCGCCGCCGGCATCCTGCCGTCCGAGCTCAAGTCCGACGCGCTCGACGCGCGGGTCAAACTGGCCGCCAAGGCCGCCCACCTCCGCTTCACCGTCGTCGCCGACGACGGCCGCGTGGTCGCGGAGTCCGACGTCGTGGACCTCGCCACCGTCGAGAACCACGCGTCGCGCGCCGAGATCGCGGCCGCCCGCCGCGACGGCGTCGCGGTGTCGCGCCGCACGTCCGGTACGGTGAACCGCGAGCTCCGGTACGCCGCCGTGCGGATCCCCGGCACCCAGGCGGTCGCCCGCGCCGCCCTCGACGCCGCCGAGGTGGACGCCTTCGTCCGCGCGGAGTCGCGCTTCCGGTGGGGGCCCGCGGCGCTGGCCACCATCGTCGCGGCGATCCTCGCCGGCCTCCTCCTCGCGCCCACCGCGGCCGGCGTGCGCGCCGTCGCGGGCGCCCTCTCGGCGCTCGAGGCCGGCGACCTCGCCACGCGCGTGCCCGTCCGGGGCCCCGACTTCCTGCGGGGCCTGTCCACGTCGTTCAACTCCATGGCGGGCCGGCTCCAGGCGGACGTCGAACGCGAGCGCACCGAGCGCGCGCGCCTGCAGGCGGTGCTCGACGACATGACCGAGGGCGTGGCGTCGATCGACCCGGAGGAGCGCGTCGTGTTCCTCAACCGCGTCGGGCGCGAGTTGCTCGCGGTCCCCGCCGGCGCGTCCGTCGAGGGCATGCCGATCCACCACCTCGTGCGGGACCCGGTGGTGCTCGTCACGATCCGGGCCGCCCTCCAGGGCGTCGAGCCGCCGGAGGAGGACGTCGTCTGGGACGGCGCCCCGAAGCGCCTCCTGCGCGTCCGCGCGGCGCCGGTCGAGCGCGGCGCGCGCGGCGCGATCCTCCTCGTCGGCGACGTCTCGACGATCCGTCGCCTCGAGCGGATGCGGACCGACTTCGTCGCCAACGTCAGCCACGAGCTCCGGACGCCCCTCGCCGCGATCGCGGGCGCGGCGGAGACCCTCTCCGAGGGCGCGCTCCACGACGCCGAGGCCGGCCCGAGGTTCCTCGACACGATCACCCGCCACGCGGACCGGCTCAAGGCCCTCGTGGACGACCTCCTCACCCTCTCGCGGCTCGAGTCGAGCCCCGAGTCCATCGAGCGCGTCCCGGTCGACTTCGCCCTCGTCGCGCGTCAGTCGTGCGAGGCCGTCGCCGCCCGCGCCCGCGAGGCCGGGCTCGCCCTCGAGGTCCACGCGGACGCCGCGGTCCGCGTGCTCGGCGACCCCGAGGCCCTCCGCCGCCTCGTGGACAACCTGGTCGTGAACGCGGTCACGTACACGCCGACCGGCGGCTGGGTCCGCGTGCGCGTCGTCGCCGAGGGCGACCGCGCGGTCCTCACCGTCGCCGACAGCGGCATCGGCATCCCGCCCGAGCACATCGAGCGGATCTTCGAGCGCTTCTTCCGCGTCGACAAGGCGAGGTCCCGGGCCAAGGGCGGCACCGGCCTCGGCCTCGCCATCGTCAAGCACGCCGTGAACCTCCACGGCGGCCAGGTCGCGGTGGAGAGCCGCCCCGGCGCGGGCAGCACCTTCACGGTCTCGATCCCCGTCAGCAAGGACGGCGACCACCCGTCCCACGCCCCGTGAGGCCCGCCCCATGTCCGTCCTGCTCCTCGAGCCGCCCGTCGTCCCCCTCGCCTTCCCGGAGTTCCGTCCCATGACCCGTCACTTCCTCCGCGCCCTCGAGGACCTCTCGAAGGACGTGCTCGCCATGGGCGGCTCCGTCGAGTCCACGGTGGGGCGCGCGGTGCGCGCGTTCCTCGAGCGCGACGTGCGCGCGGCCCAGCAGGTCATCGAGGGCGACCGCGACGTCAACCTCCACGAGCTGCGCATCGACGAGGAGTGCCTCAAGATGCTGGCGCTCTACCAGCCGACGGCGCGCGACCTCCGCTTCATCACCGCGACGATGAAGATCATCAACGACCTCGAGCGCGTCGGCGACCTCTCCGTCAACATCGCCGAGCGGGGCCTCGTCCTCGCCGAGCTGCCGCCGCGCCCGACGCCCGCCGCGTTCGTCGAGATGGCCGACCGCGCCCGCGCGATGCTCACGGGCTCGCTCGACGCGCTCGTCCGTCACGACGCGACGAGGGCTCGCGAGGTCCTCAAGATGGACTCCGCGGTGGACAGCCTGCTCAAGTCGATCTTCGACGAGCTCGAGCTCGAGATGACCCAGCACGGCGAGCGCGTGCGCGCCGACATGCAGATCCTCTCGGCCGCGAAGAACATCGAGCGGATCGCGGACCACGCGAGCAACGTCGCCGAGGACGTCGTCTACCTGGTCGAGGGGACGATCATCCGCCACCGCAACTGACCGCGGTCGCCCCGCGCGCGCGGGACGGCGCCGCGGGGGAGCGATCCGGGGCGTGCGACCGCGAGGCCCGGCGGCCGCCGGGCCTCGCGGTCGCGAGGGCGCGCCGCGGGCCCGGGAACCGGCCGCCGCGAACCCGCGGCCCCGCGCCCCATGCCCGACGCCCCATGCCCGACGTCCCGCGCCCGCGCCGCGGGCTACTTCCAGCCGAGCGCGTCGAAACCCCACCAGAACGCGGCGGCGACCAGCGCGGCGGCGGGGATCGTGAGGACCCAGGCCCAGACGACGCGCGTCGCGACGCCCCACTTGACGGCGTTCAGGCCGCGGGTGCTGCCCACGCCCACGATCGCCCCCGTGATGGTGTGCGTCGTCGAGACCGGGATGCCGAGGAGCGTCGCGCCGTAGAGGCACAACGCGCCGCCGGACTCGGCCGCGAACCCGTGGACCGGCTGCAGCTTGCAGATCTTCTGGCCCATGGTCTTGACGATGCGCCACCCGCCCATGAGCGTGCCGAGGCCCATGGCGGCGTGGCACGACAGGACGACCCACATCGGGATGTGGGAGGCGTGCGACGGGTCGTACCCGACCGCGGACTGCAGCGAGACCGACGACGCCGCGAACACGGCGAGGATGATGCCCATGGTCTTCTGGGCGTCGTTGCCGCCGTGGCCGAGGCTGTAGGCCGCCGCGGAGACCAGCTGGAGCCGCCGGAACACGCGGCTGACGCGGGCGGGGGCCCAGCGGCGCACCGTCCAGTACGTCGCGATCATGAGGATCAGGCCGATCAGCATGCCGAGCAGGGGCGCGATGAGGATGAAGGCGCCGATCTTGACGATGCCCGAGACCTTGAGGGCCTCGAGGCCGCCGCGCGCCATCGCGGCGCCGGCGAAGCCGCCGACCAGCGCGTGGGACGACGACGACGGGATGCCCGCCCACCAGGTGATGACGTTCCACGCGATGGCGCCGACGAGCCCGGCGGCGACGACGGGGATCGTCGCGGCGTCGGCCTGGACGACGCCCTTGCCGATGGTCGCGGCGACGGCGTTGTGGAAGACCAGGAACGCGATGAAGTTGAAGAACGCGGCCCAGATGACCGCCATGCGCGGGGAGAGCACCCGCGTCGAGACGACCGTCGCGATGGAGTTCGCGGCGTCGTGCAGGCCGTTGATGAAGTCGAACCCGAGCGCCAGCAGGACGATCAGTGCGACGACGATGGGCTCAGACATTCTTGAGGACGATCCCCTCGATCGCGTTGGCGACGTCCTCGCAGCGGTCGGTGGCCGACTCGAGCTCCTCGATGATGTTCTTCCACTTCATGACGAAGAGGGGGTCGTGGTGGCCGTCGAAGAGCTTGGCGAGGGCGTGCTGCTCGATCCGGTCGCCCTCGTTCTCCTGGGTGTGGACGTCGCGGCACCGCTGGCGCACGAAGTCCGCGTGCTTCATGTTGCGCATCGCGGGCATCATCTCGACGATGATCCCGGTGGCGTGCTCGAGGCACTGCGCGAGCTGCTTCGCCTCGTCGATCGGGCCGTCCACCTTGTACAGGATCAGGCGGTTCACGGCCGTGTCGATGAGGTCGATGATGTCGTCGAGCCGGCAGGCCAGCTCGTGGATGTCCTCGCGGTCGAGCGGCGTGATGAACGTCGTGTTGAGCCGCTCGATCACCTCGTGGGTGACCTCGTCGCCGGCGTGCTCGATGTCCTTGATCCGTTTCGCGCGGGCGGGCAGGTCGTCCCACCGGGCCAGGAGCTCGACGAGCTCCTTGGCGCCGTCGTGCGCGATCTTGGCGGACTTCTCGAAGAGGTCGAAGAAGACCATCTCTTGCGGGATGAGGCGGAACATGGGCGGAGGATAAAGTCTTGATCAAGACCGGCGCAAGAAGCGTCCGGCAGGCGCCTCCGCCCTTGCCGGACGGCGCCGGTCCGGGAGAATGACCGGATGGTCGCCGACGCCGCCACCGACCGGGTCATGAGGGGCAAGCTCGAGGACGGCGACGCGCGCCCGATCGCGGGCGCCCGCGTCCGCTTCGAGGGGGGCGGCGACGAGGCGATCTCCGGCCCGGACGGCGGGTTCGGCCTCCGCACGGTCGCCGGGCGCGCGGCCCAGGTCCTCCGCGTGTCGGACCGGGGTCGCGAGGCGCGGCTCGTCGTGTCGTCGGACGCGCCCGAGGGCGTCCGGGTCGTCGTCGTGCCCCCGGACGCCGTCCCGTTCCGGGTGCTGACCCCCGCGAACGCGCCCGTGCCCACGCGGTTCGGCTGGCAGGCGCTGGCGCACGTCGCCGGCGGGCTCGAGGCGGGGGCGCTGGGGGACGGCCCCGCGCCGCGGTTCGCCGCGCGAGGGCTCGCCGCGGGGACGTACGCGCTCGTCGTCTGGGCCGGCCCGTTCCTGCCGACGGTCGTCGATCCCGTGACGCTCGACGGCACGACGTCGTCGGGCCTCGTGACGGTCGAGTTGATGCGGCGCGGCGCGTCGGTGGCCGGGCGCGTGCTCACGCCGACCGGCGCGCCGCGGCCGGGCACCCGGTTGTCGCTGCGCCCCGAGGACGCGACGTTGATGTTGCCCGCCGCGCGCACCGCGGCCGTCGCCGACGCGGGCGGGCGCTGGCGCATCGAGGGCCTGCCCGCGGGCCGGTACACCGTCCTCGTGGACGTCGGCCAGGGACCGCCGAGCGAACACGCGCTCCACCTGCTCGAGCGCGAGGAACGCGCGCTCGACCTCGTGCCGTAGGGTCCGCGCGGGGATGAGATCGGACGATCGCGGCCGGGCGCCGTGGGGTGGATCGCGAGGAACGAGGAGGATCGCGGGTTCCTGACGCGCCGACGACGAGCGACGCGGCGAGGCGCCTCCCGCCGCCCACCGAACGGCGTCCGCTCCTCCGGAGCGGGCCCTCACTTCGGCGGTTGGGTCGCCTTGCGCCGCGAGGCGGCCTGCGCGCGGAGCGCCGCGACCTGCGCGCGTTCGGCCTCGGTCGGGTTGCGCTCGAGGGCCGCGGCGAGGTCGGTCTCCGCGTCGTCGAAGCGGCCCATGGCGACGAGGATGCCCGCGCGCGTGATCCGCGGCGTCGCGAGCGCGGGCGCCAGCGTGCACACGACGTCCACGTCGGCGAGCGCCGCGTCGAACTTCAGCGACGAGTACAACGCGAGGCCCCGCGTGTTGTAGGCGGGGTAGTAGTCCTTGCGCCGCGCGATCGCGGCCGTCGCGTCGGCCACGGCGCCGTCGTAGTCGCCGCGCCACCGCCGCAGCTCTCCGCGGCCCGCCCACGCGCGGGGGTCGTCCGGGGCGATCCGCACCGCGGCGTCGTACGCGGCGACGGCCTCCTCGAACAGCGCCTTGTTGCCGGTGCGGAGCGCGACGCCGAGCAACGCGCCGCCGAGCCCGAGGCGGGCCTCGGCGTCGAGCGGCGCCATGCCGAGCGCGCGCTTGAAGCCCTCGACCGCCGCTGCGTACTCGCCGCGTTCGGCCGAGGCCTCCGCCCCGCGCCGCACCGTCGCCTCCGCGGGGCGCTCGCCGTGGGTGCGCAGCAGCCGGTCGGCCTGTTCCTTCGCGTCCGTGGCGTCGCGGGTCGTCTTCGCGAGGCCGTGGGCCTCGCGCCACGCGACGAACGCGCGCAGCGGGTCCTCGGCCTTCTCCGCCGCGCGCGCGAGGGCGCGCCGGGCCTCGAGCGACGTCGGGTCCGCGGCCACGGCCTCCTCGAGGGCCGCGACGGCCTCCTGCACCTTCCCGGCGTCGAGGAGGGCCTTCGCGGCCTTGACGCGCTCGAGCGTCGCGCCGCGCACGACCTTCGTCGCGAGCCGCTCGACGTCGGCGTCGGCGTCCGCGCGGCGCGGGTCGCCGGCGGGCGCGACGGCGAGGAACGCGCGCCAGGCCTCGAGGACCTCGTCGTCGGGGCGGCCCGCCGCGGCCGCGCTCCGCGCGAGCCCGTGGAGCACGTCGGGGCTGGTGTCGCCGAGCGCCTTCGCGCGGCGCCACGCGGCGAGCGCCTCGTCGGGCTTGCGCTCCTCCGTGAAGTACACGGCGAGCCGCCGGTGGGGGAGCGGGAGGAACGGGGCGACCACCGCCGCGCGGCCGTACCCCGCGCGCGCGCCGTCGCGGTTGCGCGCGAGCGTGGCGTCGGCGGCCGCGACCTCGCGCTGGGCCGTCGCCTCGAGCGCCGCCCGCACCGCGGCCAGCTCGGCGGGCAGCGTCGGCGCCGTCGCGCCGAGCCCGGCGGCCCGCGTGGCCGCGGCCTCGGCCTCGGCGATGCGGCCGGTGGCGCCGTACAACGTCGCGATCCCGAGCGCGAGGGTCGCGTCGGCCTCGCGGCCGCCCGACGCGGCGAGCGTCGCGACGGTCTCGGGGTCGAGCGCCGCGAGGCGCACGGCGCCCGGCGCGCCGCCCCGCGTGTAGCCGAACCGGTCGCCGGTCACGTCGGCGGGGGCCACGGTGAACGGCTTGGCGCCGTGCTCGCGGAGCACGATCTGCACGGCCTTGCCCGCGCGCGCGCGCCACTCGACCGCCGCGGCTTCGAACACCCGCACGATCCGGTCCACGGCCTCGCGGGCCGCGGCCATGCGGTCCGGGTAGACGTCGCCCAGCACGCCACGGCCCGCGACCTCGAGCGCGCGCCGCGCCCGCTCGACGTCGCCGGTGCCCGCGACGACGAGCGCGTCGGCCACCCCTCGGTCGAGCTCCGGCGCCAGCTCGCGGCGGCGGGTCGCGAGGCCCTCGACCGCATCCTGCGGGTCCACGAGGCCGCGGCCACGGAGTGGCGCGCGCGCGCCGGCAAGACGGCCCAGCTCACGCTGCGCGAGCACGGCGCCAAGCCCTTCGCGGTCACGCCGACCGACGTCGCCGGCGACC
>JAEUHO010000278.1 GCA_016795345.1 Planctomycetia bacterium
ATCGCCCTCCTCGACGCGTTCGTCGCGGCGCACCCGAAGGCCGAGGGCACCGGCGCGGTCGCGACGGCGTGGAACGCGGCCGCGACGGCCGTCGCCGGCGACCGCGGCGCGCTCGACGTGCAGCGCAAGAAGGCGCTGCGCGCCGACTACCTCGCCGACCGCGGGTCGGCGTTCGAGTACCTCGTGAAGGAGGCGTTCGCCCCGCTCGCCGACGACGGCTCGGGCGGCGGCCTCTACCGCCGCTTCCAGTTCGCGGAGGCGGCCGACAAGGCCGCGACCCGCGCGAAGTCGGCGCGCACGCAGGCCTACCAGGGGCTGTTCGCGCGGTTCGAGGCGGAGGCCCGCCTCGTGGGCCGCCTGCCCGGCGTGCTCGCGTCGGGGTTCGCGTCGAAGGGCTTCAAGGAGAAGCTGGCCGGCCGCGGCTGGAGCGGCACGGTCAAGGGCTTCACCGCCGAGGGCGTCCAGACCTCCGACGGCAAGCTCCGCCCGTTCGCCGACGAGGGCCTCGGCTGGTTCGTGGACCTCTTCTTCGAGAAGGCGGGCGAGCGGTACCCGCTCGCCGCGGACGACCACGAGGCGTTGGCCTACGCGGCCGCGGCCGCGGGCGCGTACGACCTCGAGGGCGCCGCCGACAAGTTCGACCTCGCCATCGCGTCCCTCGACAAGGCCGCGACGCTCGACCCCGCGCGCGCCGACCGCCTGGGCAAGCGCCGCAAGGCCGTCGAGCAGGAGAAGGCCATCGCGGCCCTCGTGCGCGAGAGCGACGCGCTCGTGCGCGAGGTCGCGAAGAAGCTCGCCGACTACGGCGACCTCGACCCGACGAAGGGCACGGCGGCCAGCCAGAAGGCGCGCAACGAGGTCATCGCGGCGGAGCCCGACCTGCGGACGAAGCTCGCGAACGCGCGGGCGCGCCTCGACGAGGCCGAGCGCGGCTTCCTGACGACGGTGCAGCGCGCGTGGCTCGGCGACAGCGTGCCGGCCGGCGCCAACTACGCCGGCGAGACGCTCCCGACCGACGGCGAGCCGGCCACGCCCCCCACGCGCCAGCCCGCGCCCCCGGCCATGGGCGACGCGCCGCCGGCGCCGACGGCCCCGAAGGACGGCGGCTCGGCGCCCGGCAACGCCGGGACGCCCGACGGCGGGAACCCCTCCGTCAAGGAGCCCAACCCCGCGCCGGGCATGGCCGACGCGCCGGGCGACGCGCCCGGCGGCGGCGCGGCCCCGGGCATGGCCGAGCCGGCGCCGACGGGCCCGCAGCTGCCGCCGGCGAAGTGACCGGGCGCCGGGCCGGGTCGCCGCCCGTGAGCCCCGTCCGGTACGAGGTCCGCGACGGCCGCGTGCTCGTGGCCCTCAAGGTGGTGCCGGGCGCGTCGCGCTCGAAGATCGTGGGCCCGCTGGGCGACCGCCTGAAGGTCGCCGTCGCCGCCCCGCCCGAGCGGGGCGCCGCGAACGCGGAGGTCTGCCGGGTGCTCGCCGCCGCCCTCGGCCTCCGCCCCGGCGACGTCGCCGTGGTCGCCGGCCTCGCCACCCCGCTCAAGACCGCGTCGGTGCCCGGCGACGACGTCGCGGCGGTCCGCGCGGCGCTCGAGGGCGCCTGACACCGTCGTTCCCCTCGCGGAAGATGGAGCCGTGACGCCGATCCGCATCGCCTTCCTGCTCTCGGGCTCGGGCACGACCCTCGAGAACCTCTTCCGCCACATCGACATGGGCACGGTGCCCGGCCGCGTGGTCGTCGTGCTCTCCGACCGCGCCGGCGTCCGCGGCCTCGACCGCGCGCGCGCGCGCGGCGTCCCCGCGCTCGTCGTCGAGCGCCGTGCCTACCGCGACGGCGCCGCGTTCGACGCCGCGGTCGAGGCGGCGCTGCGCCCCCACGCCCCGGACCTCG
>JAEUHO010000333.1 GCA_016795345.1 Planctomycetia bacterium
AACGGAAGAGGCCCGGCGACCTGACGGCCGCCGGGCCTCGCGTGCCTCGCACCGGACCGCGCCGAGGCGGTCCGGCGCGCGACGTCACTTCTTCTCGAAGTCGGCGTCGATGACGTCGTCGTCGGCGGGCTTCGACGCGCCGCCCTTCGCGGAGGCGCCGGGCTCCGTCGTCGCGCCGCCCGCGGCGCCGGCCGCGGCCTGCGCCTTCGCCGCCTCCTCGTAGATCTTCTGGCCGAGCTCCTGGCTCGTCTCCATGAGCTCGTCGATCGCCTTCTTGATCGCCGCCGGGTCGTCGCTCGCGCGGGCCTCGACGACCGCCTTGCGCTTCGCCTCGATCTTCTCGCGGACCTCGGCCGACACCTTGTCGCCGTGCTCCTTGAGCGTCTTCTCGGTCTGGTAGGCGATCTGGTCGGCCTGGTTGCGGGCCTCGGCCAGCGACGCGCGCTTCTCGTCCTCGGCCGCGTGGGCCTCGGCGTCGCGGCGCATCTTCTCGACCTCGTCCTTCGAGAGGCCCGAGGACGACTGGATGACGATCTTCTGCTCCTTGCCCGTGCCCTTGTCCTTCGCGTGGACGTTGAGGATGCCGTTCGCGTCGATGTCGAACGACACCTCGATCTGCGGGACGCCGCGGGGCGCCGGCGGGAGGCCGGCGAGCATGAAGCGGCCGAGGGTGCGGTTGTCGACCGCCATCTTGCGCTCGCCCTGCAGCACGTGGATCTCGACCTGGGGCTGGCCGTCGGCCGCCGTCGAGAAGACCTCCGACTTCTTCGTCGGGATGGTCGTGTTGCGCTGGATGAGGGCGTGCATGATCCCGCCCATGACCTCGACGCCGAGGGAGAGCGGCGTGACGTCGAGGAGGAGCAGGTCCTTCAGCGTCTCGTCGCCCGAGAGCACGCCGCCCTGCACGGCCGCGCCGAGGGCGACGCCCTCGTCGGGGTTGACCGACTTGTTGCCCTCGCGGCCGAAGAGCTCCTTCACGTAGGCCTGCACCAGCGGGACGCGGGTGCTGCCGCCCATGAGGATGACCTCGGTGAGGTCCTTGACCGGCACCTTGCTGTCCTCGAGGCACTTCTGGCACGGGATGCGGACGCGCTCGACGATCGGCTCGACGATCTGCTCGAACTTGGCGCGCGACAGCGTCTTGGTCAGGTGCTTCGGGCCCGCCGCGTCGGCGGTGATGAACGGGAGGTTGATCTCGGTCTGCATGGCCGAGGAGAGCTCGCACTTGGCCTTCTCGCAGGCCTCGCGCAGGCGGTGCAGCGCCATGGTGTCCTGGCGCAGGTCGATGCCCGTCTCGCGCTTGAACTCGTCGGCCACCCAGTTGACGAGGGCGTGGTCGAAGTCGTCGCCGCCGAGGTGCGTGTCGCCGTTGGTGGCGAGCACCTCGAACACGCCCTCCTTGCCGATCTCGAGGATCGAGATGTCGAAGGTGCCGCCGCCGAGGTCGAACACGGCGACCTTGCCGGTGCGCTTCTTGTCGATGCCGAACGCGAGCGCGGCCGCCGTGGGCTCGTTGAGGATGCGCTTGACGTTGAGGCCCGCGATGGTGCCCGCGTCCTTCGTCGCCTGGCGCTGGCTGTCGTTGAAGTAGGCCGGGACGGTGATGACCGCGTCCTTCACCGGCTTGCCGAGGTAGTCCTCGGCGGCCTTCTTGAGCGCCTGCAGGACGACCGCCGAGATCTCGGGCGGCGTGTAGGTCTTGCCGCGGACCTCGACCTTCACCAGCTCGCTCGGGGCCCCCACGACCTTGTACGAGACCAGCTTCTCCTCCTGGTCCACCTCGCTGTGGCGGCGGCCCATGAAGCGCTTGATGCTGTAGATCGTGTTCTTGGGGTTGGTGACGGCCTGGCGCTTGGCGGCCTGGCCGACGAGGCGCTCGCCGCTCTCGGTGAACGCGACGACCGACGGGGTGAGGCGGTGGCCCTCGGCGTTCACGATCACGCGGGGCTCGCCGCCCTCCATGATCGCGACGACGGAGTTCGTCGTGCCGAGGTCGATGCCGATGATGGGGTCTGCCATGGGAGGGCTCTTCAGGAAGGGGACGGAGGGAACGGGTCGGGACGACGGACCGGCGACGCCGGCGCCGACGGGAACGTGCCGGATCGGCACGCCCCCCTCGGCCGAAATGGCCTAGGCGGGCGCCCCCGGGCCCGGCGGGTCGTCCTCGTCGGACGGGCCCGACCCGGCCGCGGAGCTCGGCGGCTCGCCGAGGCCGTAGGCGCGGATCTTCCGGTACAGGGTGCGTTCGCTGATGCCGAGGAGGGTCGCGGCCTGCTCCCGATTGCCGCCGACGTCCCGCAGGGTGTTGGTCACGAGGATCCGTTCGATCTCGTCCAACTTGAGGCCTGACAGGGACTTGAGCGGGTCGGGGCGGGTGCCGCCCTCCCGGGCGTAGACGGGCACCGTCTCGGGGCCGAGCACGGGGTCGCGGCTCATGAGCACCATGGCCTCGATCACGTTGCGCAGCTCCCGGACGTTGCCCGGCCAGCCGTAGCGGGAGAGCAAATCGAGGGCCTCTCGCGAGAGCGTGCGGGCCGGGCGGTTGTGGCGGGTCGCCGCGAGCCCGAGGAAATGCATGGCGAGGGCCGGCAGGTCGCTCAGCCGCTCCCGCAGCGGCGGGAGCTCCACGGTGACGACGCGGAGGCGGAAGTAGAGGTCCTCGCGGAACTTCCCCTCCTTGACCGCCTTGTCGAGGTTGCGGTTCGTCGCCGCGATGAGGCGCACGTTCACGCGGATCGGGTCGTTGCTCCCGACCCGGACGACCTCGCCGGACTCGAGCGCGCGCAGGAGCTTCGCCTGCGACGCGAGGGGCATGTCGCCGACCTCGTCGAGGAACAGCGTCCCGCCGTGGGCCGCCTCGAAGCGGCCCTTGCGCCGCGCCATCGCGCCGGTGAACGCCCCCGCCTCGTGGCCGAACAGCTCGCTCTCGAGGACCCCCTCGGCCAGCGCGGCGCAGTTGAGCGGCACGAACGGCCGGTTGCGGCGCGGCCCCTCGCGGTGGAGCGCCTGCGCCACGAGCTCCTTGCCCGTGCCGGACTCCCCGAGGACGAGCACGGTCGCGTCGGTGTCGCCCACCTGCCGCAGCACGTCGAGGACCCGCGCCATGGCCGGCGTCTGCCCGACGATGCCGGGGAACGCGAACGTCTTGTCGAGCGTCGACCGCAGCTCGCGGTTCGTCCGCTCGAGCGCGATGCGCTCCGCCACCGCCATGACGGTCTGGCGGAGCACCGGGAGGTCCACGGGCTTCTGGAGGAAGTTGAGGGCCCCGGCGGCCATGGCCTGGACGGCACCCTCCACCGTGCCGAACCCGGTCACGACGATGCACTGGGGGGTGGCCCGGTCGCCGCGGAGCTCGCGGCACTTCGCGACGACCTGCATCCCGTCGAGGTCCTGGAGGCGGAGGTCGGTGACCACGAGGTCCGGGTCGTCCGACGCCACCCGCCGGAGCCCTTCGGTGCCGGACGTGGCCACCGAGACGCGATGCCCGCTGCGCGACAGCCCCTCCGCGACCGCCTTCCCGTGGGCGGCGTCGTCTTCAATGACGAGGATGGTGAGCGCGCGGTCGGAGTCGGCCATGGAACGTGTCGGGATGACAGTCTGTCACCGTCCCGACGCAAGTCCCGTTCCGTCAACCCTCTCCGTCGGTGACGGGTTGTCAGCCGGGGGGGCATCCCCCGGTGGCGGGTCCGCGGGGTATCGTCGGCACGATGGCGACCCCGTCCCAGCGCCCCCCGTCCGCCGGCGGGCTCCAGTTCCTCGGCGCGGTGGCCGGCGGCCTCGTCCACGAGATCCGCAACCCCCTCTCCACCCTGCGCCTCAACCTCCAGCTGATGGAGGAGGACTGGGAGGGCGCGACCGACCCCGCGGCGGTCCGCAGCCTCGAGCGGATCCAGACCCTCAAACGCGAGGTCGCCCGGCTCGAGGACATCCTCAACGACTTCCTGCGGTACGCGGGCATCCGGCGCCTCGACCTCGCGGAGGTCGACCTCAACCGCGTCCTCGAGGAGACCACCACGTTCTTCGGCCCCGAGTGCGTGCGCGCCCACGTGGACCTCGCCTTCTACCCGGACACGCGCCTCCCGCTCGTCCGGCTCGACGAACGCCTGCTCAAGCAGGCGCTGATGAACCTGCTGCTGAACGCGGTGCAGGCCATGGAGGGCCGCCCGGGCTCGCAGCTGTTCGTCCGGACCCGGCTCGACGGCGACCGCGCCCGCGTGGACGTGATCGACAACGGGCCGGGCATCCCGGTCGAGTTCCGCGACCGCGTGTGGGACGTCTACTTCTCGTCGAAGAAGGCCGGCACGGGCCTCGGGCTCCCCACCGCCCGCCGGATCGCCGAGGAGCACGGGGGCTCGCTGACGTACGCGACGGAGCTCGGCAAGGGCACCGACTTCGTGCTCGTCCTGCCGCTGCGCGGGCCGCCCGCGACCGAGGCCCCCCCCCAGGACGCGTAGGCGCCCGGCGAACCCGGGACGGCGGGGCCCGTGGCCGGTATCGTGAGACGGCGATGCCGACGGAAGTGGTCCGAGTCGCCGACCTCGCCGACGTGGAGCGCGAGCTCCGTCGGGCCGGGGAGATCCTCCGCCGCGGCGGCCTCGTGGCCTTCCCCACCGAGACGGTCTACGGCATCGCGGTGGCGGCGACGCTGCCCGAGGCGGTGGACCGGCTGTACCGCGTCAAGCGCCGCCCGACGAGCAAGCCCATGACGCTCATGGTGGCGGACGCCGCCGAGGTCCGCCGCCGGTGCCGCGACATCCCGCCCGCGGCGGAGCGGCTGATGGCCCGCTACTGGCCGGGCCCCATGACCCTGGTGCTCCGCGACAACGAGGGGCGGATGACGGGGTTCCGGCTGCCGAACCACCCGCTCGCCCTCGGGCTGGTCCGCGCGGCCGCGGTGCCGCTCTACGTGCCGAGCGCGAACATCTCCGACGAGCCGCCGGCGGTGACCGCGGAGGGCGTGCTGCGCGCGTTCCCGGACGAGCTCGACCTCGTGCTCGACGGCGGCTCCGCCGCGGGCGGGATCCCGAGCAGCGTCGTCGAGGTGGACGGCGAGAAGATCTCGGTGCTCCGCGAGGGCGCGATCCCCGAGGTGCTGCTGCTGCACCCGACGCGCGTGTCCGTGTTGTTCGTCTGCACCGGCAACACCGACCGCAGCCCGCTCATCGAGGCCGCGCTGCGCCGGCGGCTGGCCGAGCGCCTCGGCTGCACGGAGGCGCAGCTCGAGGCCCGCGGCTACCGCGTCGCGTCCGCGGGCACCGACGCCCGCGACGACGAACCCGCCTCGGAGCGCGCCCTGCGCGCCGCGGCCGAGTGGCCCGGCGGCCCCCTCGACCTGTCGCGCCACCGCGCGCGCCGCCTCACCGAGCAGCTCCTCGGCGAGGCGACGCACGTCTTCTGCATGGAGCGCCTGCACCGCGACGAGATCCTCGCGTTCTTCCCGGGCCGCGCGCGCGACGTCCGCCTCGTCGACCCCGAGGAGAACGACGTCGAGGATCCTCACGGTCAGACCGCGCTCGTCTACCGCCGCCTCGCGTCGCGACTCGACGCCGCGGCCCAGCTGCTCGCCGGAGGCCTCACGTGACCCGCATCGTCGTCGCCTCCGACCACGCCGCCTTCGAGGCGAAGGCCGCCCTCGTCGCCCACCTCCGCGCCGCCGGGCACGAGGTGCTCGACGTCGGCACGGACGGGCCCGCGTCGGTCGACTACCCCGACTTCGGCGCGAAGGGCGCCCGCGCGGTCGCCGACGGCCGCGGCGAGCGCGGCGTGTTCCTGTGCGGCAGCGGCATCGGCATCTGCATCGCGGCGAACAAGGTGCGGGGCATCCGCGCCGCGCAGGTCTACGACGAGAGCAGCGCCGAGATGAGCCGCCGCCACAACGACGCGAACGTCGCGTGCCTCGGCGCGCGCACGATGCCCGTCCCGCGCCTGCTGGCGCTGGTGGACCTGTTCCTCGCGACGCCGTTCGAGGGCGGCCGCCACGCCGGCCGCGTGCGGAAGCTCGCGGACCTCGACGCCGCCGGCTGACGCGGCCCGGCGCGCGGCGCGGCGAAGCCCCGCCCCCGCGGGGACGGGGCGCGACCCGCGACGCGGGGGTCCCGGGCCCCGGTCGAGCGCGACGGTACGCGAGGCCCGGCCGCCGCGGTCGAGGGCTGTGGAGGATCCGCCTTCGTTCGGTTTCCGGGGCCCGCCCGCCCCGAAAACCCACTCAGCGCGCGGGCGGCAGGGCCGCGCGGGCGCGCGCGGCCGCCTCGGCCCGCGCCGCGGGCTCCGCCGCCGGGTCGTAGGCGATCGTCGCGACCGCCGCCTCGGGGAGGCGGGCCTTCAGCGCGCCCCACGCCGTCGTGCGCACCTCGACGTCGTCGTCGGCGAGCAGGTCCACCGCGGCCACGAGCGCGAAACGGCTGCCCTCGCCCACCACGCGCGCCGCGAACGCGAGGCGACGCTCGCGGTCGGTGCTGCGCACGAACGCCGTCGTGACGGCCTCGGCGACGCCCGTGCGCTCGAAGCCCCAGTGGGCCGCGGCGAGGAGCGCCGGCTTCCACCGCTCGCGGTACGCGTCGGCGAGCAGGACCGGGAGCCGCGGGGCCTTCGGGTCGAGCACGCGCAGGAACGCCGCGCGCTCCGCGTCCGCGGTGCCGCCCGTGGGCTCGGGCAGCGCCGCGACCTCGCGCGCGAGCCCGGACGTCGTCACCGACGGGTCGCTCTTCGTGAGCGCGAGCAGCAGCTCCGCGCCCTGCCGCATGGCGTCCACGCGCTGCTCGAGGTCGGCCTGCCGGTACCGCATCAGCAGCGGGCGGGCCGCGGCGACGTCGCCGTCGGTGCAGCGCGGGAGCGCCGCGGCGAACGCGCCGAGCCGCGCGGCCGCCGGCGACTCGGCGGCGGCGGCGCCGCGCCGGTGCTCGATGGTGACGAGGAGGAGGTCGCGCAGCCGGTCGAGCCACGGGTAGGCGCGCCGCGCCGCCTGCAGCACGTCCTCGGCCTCGGAGCACCGCCCCGTCCGCAGCAGCGCCTCGCCGAGGAGCGCCGTGGCCTCCGGCTGGCCCGTGCCGTTCGGGTCCACGGAGTTCACCTCGACGCACCGCCGCGCGAGCGCCAGCGCGCGCTCGCCGGCCTCGCGCGCGGCGGACGCGTCGCCGGCCGCGGTCGCGGCGTCCAGCGCGGCGAGCGCGTCGCGCGCCGCGCCGTCGAGGAGGCGCCGCTCGAGGCTGCCCTGCCGCCGCGCGAGGTGCAGGTCGCCGAGGGCGGGGCCGGCCGTGAGCTCGCGGTACGTCGAGAGCGCGTCCTCGAGGTTCGCGAACCCCTGCTGCCGGCGGCGGACCGCGGCCGCGGCGAGGTCGCCGCGCCCGGTGCGCCCCGCCGCCGCGGCGATCCGCGCGGCGTCGAGCAGGTACGCGTCGCCGAGCGCCTCGACGGCGCGCGCGCGCAGCACGGTGCGCGCCTGGCCGTGCATCACCGCGAACTCCTCGGGCGGCGCGAACGCGAGGGCCGGCGACGCCGACGGGTCGTCGTCGGGCACCACGAGGCCCGACAGCCACAGCAGGGTGTCGGAGAGGTACGACGTCGCGAGGCCCGCCCGCGGGAGCGGGTAGGCCTCGGGGAACGGGAGGTCGTCGGTCACGACGCGGGCCGCCAGCGGGCCCGGCGGGTTGGCGCGGACCGCCTCCTCCGACGACTTCGACGGGTCGTCGAGCACCGCGCGGATGCGCGGGCCGGACGCGACCCACGCCAGCGTGACCGCGGGCGCGCGCATGAACCCGGCGGCGCGCATCATCCGCTGCACGTCGCGGCCGCGCGCGACCACCGTGGCGGCGTCGGGCCTCGCCGTGCCGACGCGGCCGATCAGCACGCTCGACTGCTCGAAGAACCAGAGCGCCCCGTCGGGGAACACCTCGAGGAACGTCCGCACCAGCGAGGCGTACAGGTCCACGGGCATCGCGTGCACCGGGATCCACTGCGCGAGCACGCCGCCGTCGCGCAGCCGCGACCGGGCCAGCTCGTAGAACTCGCGCGTGTAGAACGGCAGCGCCGCGGGCGTGTAGGGCATCAACGGCTCGAGCGTGATCACGTCGAGGTCGGGCGCGTGCATCAGCAGCGCGCGGCGCCCGTCGTCGACGCGCACCCGCACGCGGTCGTCCGCCGGGCGTCCGGCGTCGTCGGTGGCGAGGACGCGCCCGTTCACGTGCTCGAAGTGCGGGGCGAGCGCGAGCACGGCCCGGCTGGTCTCGACGACCTCGAGGCGGCGCACGTCCGGGTGGGCCGCGACCGCGCCCGCGGTCGTGCCCGTGCCGAACGCGATCACCATCGCGTGCTCGGGGCTCGCGGCGCTGAAGACGGGCAGGTGCCCGAGCATCCGCATGTAGCCGTACGCCGCGCCCGTGGCGGCCGCCGCGAACTCGTCGGTGTAGAGCGTCCGGTCCGACGGCGGCGCGTCCACGACGCTCGCCG
Source organism: Planctomycetia bacterium (assembly GCA_016795345.1). Taxonomy (GTDB): domain Bacteria; phylum Planctomycetota; class PLA2; order PLA2; family JAEUHO01; genus JAEUHO01. The sequence goes on from JAEUHO010000333.1 coordinate 8,446, forward strand.
TCGTCGTCTCGTCGCTGCGGACCGCGACGACGCGGCGGGCCGGGTCGCGGCGGCCGTCCGCCGCGCGGACGACGCGGCTCGCCTCGATGAGGTCGAGGGGCGTCGCGCGCGCCGCGAGGAACGGGGTCCCGAACCCGAGCAGCAGGCCGGCCAGCGTGCCGCCGACGGCCACGCCGCGACGCGCGCCACCGCCCGCGGCGAGCAGGAACAGCCCGACCGCGCCGGCGAGCAGGCCGAGGCCCGCCCAGGCCAGCAGGGGCCCGCCCGGCGTCGCCGCGGACGCCTCCACGCTCCCGACCATCAGCACCACGAGCGGCCCGGCGACGCCCCCGAGCCCGTTCGCGAGCGCGACCCGCCCCGCCGCCGCGCCGAGCCGCTCCGGCCGCGCGTCCGCGGCCCAGCGCACCGTCAGCGGGTACACGGCGCCGAGGAGCACGGCGGGCGCCGCGAGCAGCAGCGCCGAGCCCGCCAGCGCGCACCAGCGTTGCGCGGCGCGCGGGTCCGCGCCCGAGAACGCCTCGTCGCGCACCCCACGCATCACGCCCTCCATCGCGGGCAACGCGAGCAACCCGCCGACGACGGCGACGCCGACGAGGAACAGCAGGCCCCCCGTCGCGCGCGCCGGGCGCGCCACGCGCGCGAGCGCCGGCCCGAGCAGGAGGCTCCCGCACGCGAGGCCCGCGAGGAACACGCCGAGCATGGCCGCGAACGACGCCGCGAACCCCTCGACGAAGAACACGACGATCCGCACGCCGGCCGCCTCGAGCGCCAGCGCGAGGAACCCGCTGCACGCCGCGACGAGCAGCGGGCCCGGCGGCGTCGGCGCGTCGTCGCCCGGGACGGCGTGGAGCGCGTTCGGCCGCCGGTCGAGGGCCAGCGCCACGAGCCCCACGAGCGCGGCCGCCGTGGCCGCGTACCGCAGCACGCCCGAGACGCCGACGTCGAAGATGCCGAAGAACCCCGCCCACAACGCGCCGGCGACGGCGCCGAGCGTGTTCACGCCGTACAGGAACGGCGCCCGCGCCCCCACGGCGCGCCCCGACGGCGTCGCGGCGCGGAGCACCGCGGGAAACGTCGCGCCGAGCAGGAACGCACACGGACCGACCGCCGCCGTGACGAGGAGGAGGTCGAGCAGCACGCGCGCCACGCCGCCCGACTGCGCCGCCCGGACGTACGCGCCCTCGACGGCGGCGAGCCCCGGCAACACCGCCACGGCCCAGCCGGCCGCGGCGATCTCGAGCACGCCGTAGAACGCGAGCGGGCGCGCGGTGCGGTCGGCGCGCCGGCCGCCCCACGCGCCGCCGGCGCCGAGGCCCGCAAGGTACACGGCGAGGACCGTCGCCGACGTCGCGGCCGTGGACCCCAGCACCAGCAGCAACCGGCGGCTGAACGCGACCTCGTAGACGAGGCCGGCGGCGCCCGACACGAGGTAGAGCAGCGCCGCGACCACGAGCGGGACGGTCGCGCGGGCGTCCGGGCCCGGCGCCACCGCGGCGTCGGTCGAGGGCGTCGAGAGGGGCGTCGAGGTCATGCCGCGAGTTTCCCCGACGCCGCCGATGGGCACACCCGGATTCCGCGACGTCGCCGCCGCGGCCCTCGGCGACCGCGCGTCCGGCGGCCCGCGCGGCGCGCCGCGTCGTCGCGACGCCGCGGCGGCCTCCCCCCGCCACCCGCCACGACCCGTTCGAGGGGGCGGCCGGGTCGGACCGGTCGAAGCCCTGCGACCCGCGATCCACGGGACCGCGAGGCCCGTCCGCCGTCGCATCGCCCCGGGAGCCGGCCGCGGGCTCGATCGTGCGAGGATCGGCGGGGTCGCGCCCCCCCGCGGCATCGCGCTTCGGCTGCGGCATCGCGGGTCGCCTGCGGCGACGTGGGGCCGGACGACGTCCGTGTCGCTGCGAGGTGGCGTGGCGCTGCGACGTGGCGTGGCGTGGCGCTGGGCCGTGGCTCTGGGGCGTCGCGCTGGGGCGTGGTGCTGGGGCGTGGCGCTGCGACGTGGCGCTCGCGGGATCGCGGGCAGACCGGGGGCCCGGCGTCGCTACGTGCTCAAGGGCGGCTCAGGAACCCGTCGGGCCGGCGGGCGCCTCGCGCCCTACGCTCCGTTCCCGACCCTGGCCCCCAACCTGCCGCCAGCGTCAGACCTGAGGAGCCTGCGTCAGACCTGAGGCGTCTGCGCCAGGCGGATCGTCTTGATCCGCTCGCGGTCCTTACGGCGCCGACGCTCGCTCGGCTTCTCGTAATAGGCGTGCCGCTTGAGCTCTCGGGTGATGCCCTCGTTGTTGCAGATCTTGCGGAGGCGCCGGAGGGTCTTCTCCAGCGGCTCGTTGTTCTTCACCTGGACGCGGACGGCCATCGAACCTCCGAGGGGTTCCGGAACCCGAGCCGGTGCTTGTACCACGGAACGCCCGGACGCCGAGTCGGGGACGGGGGGTCTGGGTCCCCCCGCCCCCGACCGGGCCTTCGATCGCGGCCGAAGCCCGCCCCCGGCCCCCCCCCAGTGTACGCCCCCCCGCGTCGTAGCCCCCGGGGGGTCATCGCCGCACCGCGGGCCCGACCGCCGCCGCTGCCGGACGGCGCGACCGGCGCGTGCGGCCCGCCCCCGCGAGCCCGCGAGCCGCGGACCGCGGGGGGAGAACGTGCGGAACGGCGCCGGGGGCCGGTGTCGTCCAAGACGGCGGGCCCGGGCTCCCCGCGGAGCCCGGATCCCCCGAAGGCGCGCGGCGACGTCGAACGACATCGAGTTTGACGCGCTGCGAACCCCCGGCGAGACTGCGTCGTCCGAGGGTGCATTCGGGCCGATCTGACGCTTGGGAGCCTGGGCTCGTGCCCGGGATCGGGAGGTTCGTTGCCGATGAGGACTCCGTCGTCTGTGGCCCCGCCGCCGAAGGTCCCTGCGTCCGTCGCCCGCCGCACCGGCCGGCGCGGCACCCGGGGGGGGCTCGTCGCGCTCGCCCTCGGCTGCGCCGCCGTCCTCGGGACGCTCGCCGCGGCCTTCGCGCCGACGGCGTCCGCGGCCGACGCGCCGGGCGCCCCGAAGCCGGGCGACGTCGACCTCTTCATCGGCGAGGAGATCGAGATCAAGGACCTGCTGAAGGCGGTCACGTCCACGACGAAGATCCCGATCCTCTGGAGCGACACCGACAAGGCGGTCAGCCGCAAGATCCAGGGCTCGACGCGCCTGCGCGCGCCGGGCGGCGAGAAGCTGTTCGACATGGTCCGCGGCCTGCTCACCTTCCAGGAGGTGGTGCTGGTGCCGATCGGCCCCGACGGGTACCGGGTGTACGTGGCGATGGACGCCCGCACGCTCCAGAACCAGTTCATCCTGAAGAACAAGCCCGTCTACATGGAGATCGACGACAAGGTCGCCGCCGAGATCGAGGGGCAGGACGGCCTGTTCGTCGCGACGACGCTGAAGGTCAAGAACATCGACAACCTGCGCGACGCCCGCACGGCGCTCTCGCGCGTGGTCACCGGGCAGCAGGTGGGCAACGTGCAGGAGGTGCCGGCCGCGCGCGCCTTCGTCGTGACCGACTTCGCGCCGAACGTCGTGGCGATCTACCGCCTCCTCAAGCAGATGGACGTGCAGCCCGAGGGCAAGCAGCTCAAGCAGGCGTACCTGCAGCTGAACTACGCGCTCGCCGAGGACATCGAGCCGATCCTCACGGACCTCTTCACCGGCAAGCAGCGCGTGACGCAGCAGCAGCCCGGCCAGCCCGGCGGCGGCGACGTGGTCGACCCGGAGGCCCGCATCGTGGCGGAGCCGCGGACGAACCAGATCATCGTCTACGCCATCGAGGAGGACATCGTCGAGATCAAGGCGCTGGTGAGCGAGCTCGACAAGCCGCTGATCTTCGTGAAGCAGATCGTGCACGTGATCCAGCTGAAGAACCTCGACGCCGAGGAGACGGCGCAGGTCCTGCAGACGCTGATCGACGGCACGACGCTCTTCGGCAGCAGCGGCGGCGTGTCGTCGTCGTCGTCGCGGCGGACGGGCGGGAACAACAACCGCACGAACACCGCGGCCCCGCGGACCCCGGTGACGAGCGTGCCCGGCGGCGCGAGCCCGGAGGACGAGGAGAAGCCGGCGGTCGTCGCCGACAAGGCCAGCAACTCGCTGATCATCGCGGCGAGCCAGGACCAGTTCAACCGCCTCAAGTCCGTCATCGAGCAGATCGACGTGCGCAAGTCGCAGGTGCTCATCGAGGCCGCCCTCGTCGAGCTGTCGCTGGACGACTCGTACCGGTTCGCGGTCGAGCTCGCGGGCCTCGACAACAACGGCCTCAAGGACGGCGCCGGCCCGTCGTTCTTCGGCGGCACCAACTACGGCCTCACGACGTTCGCGGACCGCGACGGCGACGGCACGTTCACCGACCGCATCCCGCCGTTCGTCGCGGAGGGCGGCAACGCCCCCACGGGCGTCGTGGGCGGCATCTTCGCGTCGGGCCAGGTCCCGTTCATCTACCGCGCGCTCAACACCGTCCGCAAGACGCGGGTGCTCCAGCTCCCGAGCATCGTGACGACCGACAACGAGGAGGCGACGATCCGCGTCCTCGACGAGCAGGCGACCACGAGCAGCACCACGACGTCGGGCGGCAACACGACGGGCGGCTTCCAGAACTTCCAGGAGGCGGGCACCACCCTCTCCATCAGCCCCCACATCGCCAACGACGACTACCTGCTCCTCAACATCAACCTCGAGGTGTCGGGCTTCCAGGGCGAGCCGAAGACGATCGGCGACAACGTGATCCCGTCGGACCGCTTCCGCCGCAGCCTCGTGACGGCGGTCGTCGTGCCGGACCGCCACACGGTGATCATCGGCGGCCTCATCGGCGGCACCAGCCGGTCGGACGTCGACCAGGTCCCGTTCCTCGGCGAGATCCCGGTCTTCGGCGAGCTGTTCAAGAGCACCGCCAAGAGCGAGCGGCAGACCAACCTCTTCCTGTTCGTGACGCCGACGATCCTGAAGGCCACGGACTCCGACTTCAGCACGTTCGACGACGTCACCTGCGAGCGCAAGCGCAAGGGCGACGAGCTCATCGGCGAGATCGAGATCCCGTTCTCGAACTTCGTGAAGTGCCGCGACGCGAAGTGCATGCAGGACCCGGCCACGGGCTGCCTGCGCGGCTGGGGCTCGGCCTCGGACCGCCTCGACAAGATGGGCGCGCTCGACGCGACGTCGTTCCGCGCCGTGGACAAGGACCGCCTCTACCGCGAGGCGGAGGCCCGCCGCCGCGCCGTGCGCGACGGCGCGTGCGGGAAGTGACGGAGGCCCCGTGGAGAACCCGCTCGTCCGCCACCTCCGCGAAACGAAGGCGCTCTCGGAGGAGAAGCTCCGCGACGCCCTGGACGCGGAGCGGGACACGGGCTGGTCGCTCGACCGCGTCATCCTGACGAAGGGCCTGATGTCGGAGCACGACCTGCTCCGCGCCATCGCCGACAGCCTCGCGATCCCCTACCGCGAGAGCATCGCCGACGCCGCCGTGCCCACCGCGTTCGTGGACAAGGTGCCGGTCCAGTTCGCCCGCAACTACTACCTCGTGGGCATCGGCAGCCACGAGGGGACGATGCAGGTGGCGACGGCGTCGCCGCTCGACGCCTACCCGATGGACGACCTGGCCGGGATGCTCGGCTGCGAGCTCGAGCCCGTGCTCGCGCCGCGCACCGAGATCACCAGCCTCATCAACAAGGCGTACAAGCACAAGCAGGACATCGTCCAGGAGTCGATCTCGGGGCTGGAGGACGCCGACGAGGACCTCGTGTCGCTCGCCGAGGGCGTCGAGATGTCGGAGGACATCCTCGACGTCGCCAACAAGGCGCCCATCATCAAGCTGGTGAACATGCTGTTCTTCCAGGCCTTGAAGATGCGGGCCAGCGACATCCACCTGCAGCCGTTCGAGGACCGCCTCCAGGTGCGCTACCGCATCGACGGCGTGCTCTACGACATGGAGGCGGTGCCCAAGAAGGTCCAGGACGCGGTGACCAGCCGCATCAAGGTCATGGGCAAGCTCGACATCGCCGAGCGCCGCCTGCCGCAGGACGGCCGCGCGTCGGTGCGCATCGGCGACGCCGAGGTCGACGTCCGCATCTCGTCGGTGCCGACGAACCACGGCGAGCGCATCGTGATGCGCCTCCTCGACAAGTCGGCGCGCCTCTACGAGCTCGAGGAGATCGGGCTCATCGACGACAACCTGCGCCTCGTCGAGAAGTTCATCGACTACGACCACGGCATCATCTTCGTGTCCGGCCCGACGGGCTCGGGCAAGACGACCACGCTCTACGCGTCGCTCTCGCGCATCAACTCGACGCAGATGAACGTGATGACGATCGAGGACCCGATCGAGTACCACCTGCCCGGCATCAGCCAGATCCAGGTGAACGAGAAGAAGGGCCTCACGTTCGCCTCGGGCCTCCGGTCGCTGCTGCGCCAGGACCCGGACATCATGATGGTGGGCGAGGTGCGCGACGTCGAGACGGCCCGCATCGCGATCCAGGCCGCCCAGACCGGTCACCTCGTCTTCAGCACCATCCACACCAACGACGCCCCCACCGTCGTCACCCGCCTCCTCGACATCGGCATCGAGCCCTACCTCCTGGCGTCGTCGCTCCTCGTCGCCATCGCCCAGCGCCTCGTCCGCGTGATCTGCCCCGACTGCAAGGAGCAGTACACGCCGACCCACGACGACCTGCTCGAGCTGAAGGACCTCCAGATCGACCCGGACCGCCTGCCGGACGGCAAGCTGCACCGCGGCCGCGGCTGCGGCAACTGCTTCAACAGCGGCTACCTCGACCGCACCGGCATCTACGAGATCCTGCCGGTGGACGACGCGCTGAAGGACCAGATCGTGGCCCGCGCCAGCGCGTCCTCCATGAAGAAGTCGGCCATCGAGCGCGGCTTCACCACGCTCCGGATGGACGGCGCCCACAAGGTCATCCGCGGCATGACGACGGCGGAGGAGATCTTCCGCGTCACCCAGATGGACGTGCTGTAGGTGGCCGCGCCGCGCCCCCGCCCGTCCGCGCCGGCGCCCGCGGGGAGCGCGTAGCGTCCCGTGCCCATCTACGACTACAAGGGCCTGACGCCGAAGGGCGACACGAAGGCCGGCATCATCGACGCGGACTCGCCGCGCGAGGCCCGCATCAAGCTGCGCGCCCAGAACGTGCTCGTCACCGAGATCGCGGCGCGCCGGATGGAGGGCGAGAAGCGCAAGGACGGCAAGACCGTCAGCGGGGCCGACATCCGCGCCGCCGCCGCCGCGAAGCCCCTGCTCCAGTTCAAGCGGACACCCCGCGGCAAGCGCGAGGTCCCCACCTACACGCGGCAGCTGGCCACGCTCCTGCGCGCGGGCATCCCGCTCGCCTCGGCCATGTCGGCGCTCATCGAGCAGAGCCAGACGCCCGACCTCGAGGCCGCCTTCCGCGACATCCGCGAGCGCATCACGCAGGGCCTCTCGTTCGCCGAGGCGCTGGCGTACCACCCCGCCTACTTCGACGACCTGTTCGTGAACATGGTGAAGGCCGGCGAGGCGTCGGGCAACCTCGACGCGGTGCTCGAGCGCCTGGCCGAGTACCTCCAGAAGCAGGCGTCGATCCGCAACAAGGTCTCGGCCGCGCTCGCCTACCCCATCGTGATGATGGGCATCGGCGTCGTGATCGTCATCATCCTGATGTCGTTCGTCGTGCCGAAGATCATGACGATCGTCGCGCAGTCGAAGCAGGCCCTGCCGTTCACGACCCGCCTGCTCCAGACCGGCAGCCAGTTCATCGCGGACTGGTGGATGGTGATGCTGTCGTCGATCCTCGGGGTCGTGCTCCTGCACCGCTTCCTGACGCGCCGGCCCGAGTACCGGTACGCGGTGGACAAGGCGAAGCTCAAGCTCCCCATCGTCGGCGACCTCATCCGCAAGACCGCCGTGTCGCGCTTCGCCGTCTCCATGAGCACGCTGCTCAAGAGCGGCGTGCCCGTCCTCGAGGCGCTCAACATCGTCAAGGACGTCGTCGGCAACGCCGTCGTCCAGCGCGTCCTCGACACCGTCCACGACCGCATCGTCGAGGGCACCGACATCTCGACGCCCATCAAGAAGTCGGGCGTCTTCCCCCCCGTCGTCGGCTACATGATCGCGGTCGGCGAGCAGTCGGGTCAGCTCGAGGACATGCTCGACCGCGTCGCGACCTCCTACGACGAGGAGGTCACCATCACCACCGAGAAGGTGACGAGCCTCCTCGAGCCGCTGATCATCGTCGCGATGGCCCTCGTCGTGGGCTTCATCGTCATCGCGATCATGCAGCCCATCCTCAAGATCTCGGACATCTCGCGCGTCCGGAAGTAGGTCGCGACCGCCGCTGGCGCCGCGGCGCGCCGGGGTCACGGCGGCGGACGCGCCCCCTCGGGCTCGGGGCGGGCCGGGCTCGTCGCCGCCCTCGATCGGCGCGCCGAGCCCGCGGACGTCGGCGCCCCGACCTCGATCCCCGGGACCGGCAGTGCCCGGGGCCGGCCGGGCGCCCCGGGCCCCGGGGCCCTCCCCCGCCCCCGTGGGGCCGGCGGGCCCCCGCCCGGGCCCCCCCCCGGCCCCCCCCACCCCGGGC
>JAEUHO010000335.1 GCA_016795345.1 Planctomycetia bacterium
GCCTGCTCGGCGTCGCGCTCGTGGTCTACGTCGTGGCCACCCAGGTGCGGTGGACCGACGAGGTCACGTTGGTGGACGGCGCGAAGGTGACCGGCGCGGTCGTCGCGCGCGACGGCGGGTGGCGCGTGACGCCCGCCGACGGCCCGGTGCGCGACCTCGCCGACGCCGACGTCGCCCACGAGACGTTCGGCGCACGGCGGATCCCGTCCATCGCGTTCGGGCTGCCGACCCTCGTCGGGCGCCTGTCCGGCTCGCTGCCGACGGTCGCGTTCGTGCTCGCCGCGCTGTTCGCCCTCGCGCTCCTGACCGCGTGGCGGTGGCGCTGGCTCGTGGAGGCCCTGGGCCTCGTCCTCTCGGTGGGGGAGGCGTTCCGCTACACGTTCTACGGGATCTTCTTCAACCTCTTCGTCCCGGGCGCCACGGGCGGCGACGTCGTGAAGGCGTGGTACGCCGCGCGCCGGACCGGCCGGGCGACGAAGGCCGTGGTCAGCGTGCTCGTGGACCGCCTCGTGGGGCTGTTCGCGCTGGTGCTGTTCGCGGCGGCGGTCCTCTTCCTCGGCCCGGAGCGCGAGGGGTTCGCGGTGCCGCGCCTGTTCGTCGGGGGCGTGCTGGCCGCCGCGCTGGTCGGCGGCGGGCTCGTCCTCTCGCGCCGCGCGCGGCGGACCCTCGGGCTGTCGGCCCTCCTGAAGCGGCTGCCGTTCCAGCGCGTGTGGGCCGAGGTGGACGCGGCCGTGCGGCTCTACCGCGGCCACCCGCGGGCCCTCGCGCTCGGCCTGCTCGTGTCGCTGTTCAACCACGCGGGCACGTGCGGCTGCGCCTTCCTGCTCGCGCGCGCGCTCGGGCTCGAGGAGGTCCGCCTGGTGGACGCCCTCGCGCTCGTGCCGGTGGTGAGCCTGCTCTCCGCGGTCCCGCTGCTGCCCGGCGGCTGGGGCGTCGGCGAGCTGGCCTTCGCGTACTTCTTCGCCCCGGTCGGCGTCGCGCCGTCCGAGGCGGTGGCCTGGTCCGTCGTCTTCCGCCTCGCGATCCTCGCGTCCGGCCTGCCCGGCGCGGTGTTGTGGCTGCTCTCCCGCGAGCACCCGCGCCGCGACGCCATGGCCGCCGAGATGGACCGGGCGGCCGACGCGGCCGCCGAGGCCGCTCCCTGACCCCGACCTTCCGAGGAGGCTCCCCTTGACCGCATCGACCCCGCGCCCGCCCCAGCTCACCGTCGTCGGCACCGTCGCGCTCGACGACGTCGCGACCCCGGCGGGCACCGCGAACGCCGTCCTCGGCGGGAGCGCCACCTACTTCTCGGTGGCGGCCTCGTTGTTCACGCGCGTGGGCCTCGTCGGGGTCGTCGGCGAGGACTTCCCGCGGCCGTACCGCGAGCTGCTCGCCTCCCGCGACATCGACCTGACGTGCCTCGAGGTCGCCGCGGGGCGGACCTTCCACTGGGCCGGCCGGTACGACGGCGCGATGAACGCGGCGACGACGCTGCAGACCGACCTCAACGTGCTCGCGACGTTCTCGCCGAGCCTCGCGCCGCCGCACCGGAAGAGCCCGTTCGTCTTCCTCGCGAACACCGCCCCGGCCATCCAGCTGGCCGTGCTCGCGCAGCTCGCCCCGCCGGAGGGCGGCGCGCCGCGGCTCGTCGTGGCGGACACGATGAACCTCTGGATCGACACCGCCCGCGACGGGCTGCTCGCCGTGCTCGGCAAGGTGGACGGGCTCCTCGTGAACGACGAGGAGGCCCGCTCCCTCGCCCGCGAGCGCAACCTGATCGCGGCGGGCCGCAAGCTCTTGAGCCACGGCCCGCGGTTCGTCATCGTGAAGAAGGGCGAGCACGGCGCGTTCCTCTTCGGCCGCGACCGCTCCTACGCGCTGCCCGCGTACCCGCTCGAGGACGTCCGCGACCCCACGGGCGCCGGCGACAGCTTCGCGGGCGGCCTGATGGGCGCGCTCGCCGCGGCGGGCCGGACCTCCACCGCGGACGTCGCGCGCGCGATGTTGTACGGCGCCGTCACCGCGTCGTTCGCGGTGAGCACGTTCAGCCTCGACGCCCTCGCGGCGGTGCGGCGCGCCGACGTCGAGGCCCGCGCCGAGGAGCTGCGCCGCTTCGTGACGCTCTGACCGGCGTCCCCCCGCGGGCGTACACCGGGTCGGTCCCGAGGGTCCGCGTGCTCCGCCTCTTCGTCGCCTGCGTCCCGTCCGCCGCCGACCGCGCCCTCCTCGCGCTGGAGGGCGCGCGGCTGCTCCGCGCCGCGCCCGCGCTGCGGGTCGTCGCGCCGGCCGACCTCCACTTCACGCTGGCGTTCCTGGGCCCGACGCCCGACGACCGCGTCGAGGGGCTGCGCGCCCGTCTGGCGGAGGTCGCGGCGGCGCAGCGCCCGTTCGAGGTCCGGATCGAGGGGCTGGGCGCGTTCCCGAGCTACCAGCGGCCGCGCGTGTTGTGGGCCGGGCTCGAGGCCGGGCCCGGGCGGTCGGCGCTCGTCGCGTTGGCGCGGCGGGTGCGGCGCGCGTGCCTCGCGGCCGGATGCCCGCCGGACGCGAACGGGACGTTCGAACCGCACGTGACGCTCGGCCGCCTGGGGACGCGAGGCCCGGGCGCCGGCGGCCCTCCGCCCGAGGCGCTCGAGAAGTTGTTGACAACGGGTACCTTACAGGGTACTTACACCCCCGAGTTGCTGTCGGACCTGGTTCTTATGGTCTCGGAAGCGACTTCGCTCTCTGACAAAAGCTCTGGCAACGACACTCCGAGCGACGCTCCGAGCGGCACTCCGAGCGACGCTCGCAACGAACGCGGTGCAGGTGACCGACGTTCGGCCACGTCCGCTCCCGGGTGGCCGCCGCCTCCCGCGGAGGGGGGACCCCCGGCCGCCCCTTCACGGGACGCGCTCGCGCAGGGCGCGCTCGCCGGATCCGCGCCGGCGTCCGCCGGACGGTCCGGGGCGGACCCCTCGCTGGGGGACGAGTCGCTGCGGGACCAGTCGCTGCGGGACCAGTCGCTGCGGGACCATTCGCTGGGGGACCATGCAACGGGGCCCTGGCCGTTGGGAGATCGCCCGCGGGATCTCGCGGCCCGCTATCGAGTCCTCGGTGCGTGGCGGTTCGGAACCGGCGCCGACGGCGATGCCCACGGTTGACCTGCGGCGCAGGCAGTCCGCCAGCAGGGAAGCTGCGGGCGGGGGATCTGCGGGCGATGCATCCGCAGGCAAGGCATCTGCGGGCGGGAACGACCGCGGCTGAACGGCCGCGGGCGACTGGCTGCGCGTGACCGGCCGCGCGTGATCGGACGCCGGCGAGCCGTGCGGGCCCGGTCCCGAGCGGAAGCACCGAAACCGACGGGGGGACTCGCGCGAGATCCTTGAGGCCGTCGCGGCGTGGGGGCGGTCGAGACACGTCGAAGCAACGAACCGAAGCAACGAACCGAAGCAACGAACCGAGGCAACGAACCGCGGCAACGAAGAAGGGCCAAGTTCGGTCGGCCGCGCGTCGGGAAGCAGAGCGTCGGGAAGCAGAGCGTCGGAAGGCAGAGCGTCTGGAACGGAGCGTCCGGAACAGAGCGTTGGCAAGCCGAGTCTCGGCAAGCCGAGGGTCGGTGCGCAGAGGATCGTCAGGAAACGAGTCAGGAAACGAGTCAGGAAACGAGTCAGGAAACGAGTCGTCGGGTTGCTCGAGGACGAACGGGCGGGCGCGAATGTCCGCGACCGTCCGGCCGTCCCCGGACCCGCAAACCGGAGCCGTGCTCCGGAGAAGGATGGTTTCGATGGTCGCGCCGCACGCGGGGACGAATTCGACGGACAGGACCGCGGCCGAGAAGGCCGCTCTGATGGAGAAAGCCATGGCTGACAAGACCGCGCACGATCGTGCCGCTCCGGATCGGGGCGCCCACGGCCACGAGAAGGAGACCGCCAAGGACGGCCGTGGCGCCGCGACGGAGCGCCCGCTGTCGCCGGCGGAGCGCGCGGAGAAGGAGAAGGAGGCGAAGAAGCTGGCCGCGCAGCGCACGGCGGCCCTCGACACCGCGCTGTCGGCGATCGAGAAGTCGTACGGCAAGGGCACGATCATGCGCCTCGGCATGACCGGCGGCGTCGAGGTGGCCGGCATCTCGACCAACAGCCCCTCGCTCGACCTCGCGCTCGGCGGCCGCGGCATCCCGCGCGGGCGCATCACCGAGGTGTACGGGCCGGAGTCGTCGGGCAAGACGTCGTTGTGCATCCACGTCATCGCCAACGCCCAGAAGGCCGGGGGCGTGTGCGCGTTCATCGACGCGGAGCACGCCTTCGACGCGTCCTACGCCAAGAAGCTCGGCGTCAACCTCGACGAGCTCCTCGTCTCGCAGCCCGACACGGGCGAGCAGGCCCTCGAGATCGCGGAGGCCCTCGTCCGCAGCAACGCGGTGGACGTCGTCGTCGTGGACTCCGTCGCGGCGCTCGTGCCGAAGGCGGAGATCGAGGGCGAGATGGGGGACCAGCACGTCGGCCTGCAGGCGCGCCTGATGAGCCAGGCCCTCCGGAAGCTGACGGCGGCGATCCACCACTCGAACGCCGTGATGATCTTCACGAACCAGCTGCGCATGAAGATCGGCGTCATGTTCGGGAACCCCGAGACGACGTCCGGCGGCAACGCGCTGAAGTTCTACGCCTCCGTGCGCATCGACATGCGGCGGATCGGGGCCCTCAAGGAGGGCGAGAAGGTCATCGGCAACCGCACCCGCGCGAAGGTCGTGAAGAACAAGATCGCCCCGCCGTTCCGGCAGGCCGAGTTCGACATCATCTTCAACGAGGGCATCTCGGCCATCGGCGACCTGCTCGACCTCGGCGTGGACGCCGGCGCGATCGAGAAGTCCGGCACGTGGCTGTCGATCGGCTCGACGAAGCTCGGCCAGGGGCGCGACAAGGCGATCCAGTTCCTCAAGGAGAACCGCGACGTCCACCGCCAGGTCGAGCACGAGGTGAAGAAGGTCCTCGGCTTCCCGGGGTACGGCGGCGGGCCCCTGAAGGACATGCCGACCAAGCCGAAGGCCGGCGCCGACGACTGACGCCGGCGGCGGTCGCGTTCGGCCGCGGCGGGGACCGTCCCCGCCGCGGGCCGGTCGCCGGTGGCTGATCGCTGGTGGCTGGTGGCTGGTCGCTGGTCGCTGGTGGCTGGTGGCGGGTCGCCGGTTGCTGGTTGCTGGCGCCGCGGTCGTCCGCCGGATTCAGGGGGCGGGGCGCCGGTCTGGGCGGCCGCGGTTTCGCCGCCGCGGTCCTCCGGGGCACGTGTGCGAGGGGCGCCTTCGCGACGGGCGTGTCCGCGAACCGCGCGACGGGAGCCGTTCCCGGGACGACGGGCGTGGGGGCGACTGGCGTGGGGGCGACCGGCGTGGGGGCGGGCGGCGGGGCGGGTGGGGGGCGAACCGACGCGGGCCCACACGAGCGGCGTCGGTACCATGCCACGCATGGCCCGCCGCACGTCGCTGACGCATGTCGATCCGAAGGGTGCCGCCCGGATGGTGGACGTGTCCGCCAAGCCGGAGACCGCGCGGAGCGCGACCGCCCGCGGGTTCGTCGCGCTGTCGGCGGAGGCGCTCCGGCTGGTGCGGGCGAACGCCCTCAAGAAGGGCGACGTCGTCGCCACGGCGCGACTGGCCGGGATCGCCGCGACGAAGCGGACGGCCGACCTGATCCCCCTGTGCCACCCGCTGCGGATCGACGGGGTCCGCGTGGACGTCGTGCCGACGCGCGGCGGCGTCGCCGTGACCGCCGAGGTCACCGCGCGCGATCGCACCGGCGTCGAGATGGAGGCGCTGACCGCGGTCGCGGTGGCCTGCCTCACGGTCTACGACATGGTCAAGGCGGTGGACCGCGGCGCGTCGATCCGCGCGGTCGAGGTCGTGGCGAAGGCGGGCGGGGCCTCGGGACCGTGGCGCCGGGCGGGCCGCTGACGCGTTCGCTCGCCGCCGCTCCCGTTCCCGCTACAGTGCGCGACCCATGAGGTTCGTCGCATGTTGACCGTCGCGATCGCGGGCGCCACCGGCGCCGTCGGCGAGGAATTCCTCGCCGTCCTCGCCCAGCGGAAGTTCCCCGTCGGGACCCTGATCCCCCTCGCCTCCGCGCGGTCGGTGGGCAAGGTCGTCCGGTACGGCGGTCGCGACTTCCCGGTGAAGGACCTGGCGACGTTCGACTTCCGCGGCGTGGACGTGGCGTTCTTCTCGGCCGGCGCCGAGCGGAGCCGCGAGCACGGGCCGCGCGCCGCCAAGGCGGGCGCGCTGGTGATCGACAACTCGTCGGCGTTCCGCCTCGACCCGGCGGTCCCGCTCGTCGTGCCCGAGGTGAACCTCGACGCCGCCGCGGGCCACGCCGGCCTCATCTCGAACCCGAACTGCTCGACCATCCTCCTCGTGATGGTGCTGGCCCCGCTCCTGCGCCAGGTGCCCGTGCGGCGGCTGGTCGTCTCGACGTACCAGGCGGTCTCGGGCTCGGGCGCGAAGGGCCTGGCCGAGCTGGCCCGGCAGCAGGACGAGGAGCGCGCGGGCAAGGCCCCCTCGCTCGACGTCTATCCGTACCCGATCGCCTCGAACGTCCTGCCGTTCGTCGCCGGCTTCGGCGACGACGCGCTGACGACCGAGGAGTGGAAGATGGTCAAGGAGACCCGCCGGATCCTGGGCCGCCCCGACCTGCGGATCTCGGCGACCTGCGTGCGGGTGCCCGTCCGTCGGGCCCACAGCGAGGCCGTCAACATCGAGTTCGAGCGGGCGGTCCATCCCGACGAGGCCCGCGCGTGGCTCGCCGCCGCGCCGGGCGTGACGGTCGTGGACGACCCGACCCGGCTCGTCTTCCCGACGCCCCGGGACGCCGAGGGCAAGGACCCGGTCCTCGTGGGCCGCATCCGCCGGGACCCCGGCTGCCCGACGGCCCTCGACCTGTTCCTGTCCGGCGACCAGCTCCGCAAGGGCGCGGCCCTGAACGCCGTCCAGATCGCCGAGGCCCTCGTGCCGGCCGGCCGGGCCCGGTGAACGCACCGCCCTCGCTCGGCGCTCGCCTCTCGCCCCCCCCGAGCCCCCGCTCGGCGGGCGCGGCCTGCGACCTCGCGCCTCGCCGCTCGACGGGCCCCGGCGGCGCCTCGCCGGCCGCTCGCCGCGCCGGCCCCCCCCCGTTCGGCCGGTGTTCGGCCGGGCGACGGCCCTTGCTTGCCTTGACAGCCTTCGACGGGGGGACGTACCGTTCCCCCCCTTCCCCCGCGAGCGCTTCATGGACCACGCCGATCTCGAACGTCTCGTGAAGCTCATGAACGAGAACGATCTCGTCGAGCTCGAGATCGAGGAGGAGGGGCGGACCGTCCGCCTCCGCAAGGCCCCGGGCGTGCCCCTGGCCATGCCGAACGCCATGCAGCTGCTGCCGCAGATGCAGCCGATGCACATGGCGCCCGCCCCGGCGGCCGCCCCCGCTGCCCCGCAGGGGGCGCCGGCCCCGTCCGGCCCCCCGGCGGGCACCGTCGAGATCCGCTCGCCGATCGTCGGCACCTTCTACAAGGCGGCCAGCCCCGAGTCCCCGGCGTTCGTCGCCGTGGGGGACCGGATCAAGTCCGGCGCCGTCGTCTGCATCGTCGAGGCGATGAAGGTGATGAACGAGATCCAGGCCGAGGTCGCCGGCGAGATCGTCGAGATCCTCGTGGAGAACGGCCAGGCCGTCGAGTTCGACCAGCCGCTCTTCCGCGTCAAGACGGCCTGACGCCGGCCCCCGGACGACCCTTGTTCAAGCGCATCCTCATCGCGAACCGGGGCGAGATCGCCCTCCGCGTCATTCGCGCGTGCCGCGAGCTCGACATCGAGAGCGTCGTCGTCTACTCGAAGGCCGACGCGAACGCGCCGTGGCTCGACCTGGCCGACGACGCGATCTGCATCGGCCCCGCGCCGAGCGCGAAGTCGTACCTCTCGATCCCGAACATCATCAGCGCCGCCGAGATCGCGAACGTCGACGCGATCCACCCGGGCTACGGGTTCCTCTCCGAGAACGCGCACTTCGCCGAGATCTGCCGCTCGAGCAACATCGAGTTCATCGGCCCGAGCGTGGACGCCATCCACCGCATGGGCAACAAGAGCGAGGCGAAGGCCGCGGCCAAGAAGGCCGGCGTCCCGCTCGTCGAGGGCAGCGACGGGCCCGTGGCGTCCGAGGCCGTCGCCCTCGAGACCGCGCGCAAGATCGGCTACCCCGTGCTGATCAAGGCCGTGAGCGGCGGCGGCGGCCGCGGCATGCGCGTGGCGCACAACGACATCTCGCTGGTGAACAGCCTGCTGTCGGCGCAGGCCGAGGCCGAGGCCGCGTTCGGCGACCCGTCCGTGTACCTCGAGAAGTACCTCGAGGCGCCGCGCCACGTCGAGATCCAGATCGTCGGCGACCGTCGCGGCGAGGTGGTGCACCTCGGCGAGCGCGACTGCTCGATCCAGCGCCGCCACCAGAAGGTGGTCGAGGAGGCCCCGAGCCCCGCGTTGTCGCCCGACCTGCGCAAGAAGATGGGCCGCGCGGCGGTCCGGCTCGCGAAGGAGGTCGGCTACCACGGCGCCGGCACCGTCGAGTTCCTCGTGCAGGGCAAGGAGTTCTGCTTCATCGAGGTGAACGCGCGCATCCAGGTCGAGCACCCGGTCACCGAGATGCTCACGCGCGTGGACCTCGTGAAGACGCAGATCCTCGTCGCGGCCGGCGAGCCCCTGCCGTTCAAGCAGGACGACATCACGTTCGAGGGCCACGCGATCGAGTGCCGCATCAACGCCGAGGACCCGGACCGCGGGTTCGCGCCGTCCCCGGGCCTCATCACGGTCTACGCCGCGCCGGGCGGGCCGGGCGTCCGCATCGACTCGCACGCGCGCGCGGGGTACCGCATCCCGCCGAACTACGACAGCATGATCGGCAAGCTGATCGTCCACGCGGCCGACCGCGACCAGGCGATCCGCCGCATGCGCCGCGCGCTCGACGAGTACCAGATCGAGGGCGTCAAGACGACGATCCCGCTGCTGCGCCGGATCCTCGGCAACTCGTACTTCACGGCGGGCGACTACTCGACCCG
Source organism: Planctomycetia bacterium (assembly GCA_016795345.1). Lineage (GTDB taxonomy): Bacteria > Planctomycetota > PLA2 > PLA2 > JAEUHO01 > JAEUHO01. The sequence continues at coordinate 9,025 of JAEUHO010000335.1, forward strand.
GTTCCTCGACCAGATGTTGTCGGCGGAGTCGTCCGCGCGCTGACCGCCGCCGCGGTCCGCCGCGCGTCGGCCGCGTCGCCGTCGCGGGCCGCCGGGCCTCGCGGTCCCATGGGGCCGAGGTCGTTTCCCCGGGGGACGCAAGGCCCGTCCGGCGTCGTGGACCCGTCCGGCGAGGCGGTCGTCCACGGCCACCGGGCCTCGCGGTCCCACGGGTCGGGGGTCGGGTCCGGGGGACGCAAGGCCCGTCCGGCGCCGCGGACCCGCCCCGCGACGCGGGCGGCAACGGCCGCCGGGCCTCGCGGTCCCACGCTCGGGGGTCGCGTCCGGGGGGGACTTGCGGTGCGGTTCGGCGCGTCGGGCCCGCCCCGCGACGCGTGCTCCGATGGCGGCGGGACCGCCGGGGGTTTCCCCGGTTGCCATCGCGGACCGGAGGGTGTAGGTTTCTCCCCTTCGTTACCCTGCCGGGGTGGGACTACGTCATGATCACGAGGCATCTCTGGACGCGGGTCGCGGCGGTCTTGGCCGTCGTCGTCCTCGTCGGCGGGCAGGTGGCCGCCGCGGAAACGGATTCGCTGCGCGTCGAGGCCGGTCGCCTCACGTCCGCCGCGGGGGTCTCGGACCCGAGCGCCGTGCTGCGCCCGGGGCTCGAGTACGCCGTGGACGGCGCGCGGGAGGTCCGCCTCTCCGGTCCCCACGGCGCGTCGCTGCGCGCCCTGCCGGGCACCCGGTTCTCGGTCACGGCGGTGGACGCCGAGCGCGTCGCGGTGAAGCTCGTCTCGGGCGTCGTCAGCGACGCGACGGCGACCGCGGGCTACCTCGACGTCGCGACGCCGGCGGGCGTGCTGCGCGCCGACCGCGGCGTGGTGTTCGCGCGCGTCGCGAACCGCAACGTGTACGTGGAGCACCAGGCCGGCTCGAAGGGCTCGGCCGGGGTGTTCAGCCCCGGTGCGCCGGCCGTCGGCCTGGCCGCGGGCACGTTCCGCATGATGGCGCTCGAGGCCGGCGAGACGATGCCGTCCAAGACGCCCGTGGTGCTGCCGACCGCCGTCGCGACCGCGCCGGTGCGCGTCGCCGACGGGTCGATGGCCACCGCCCCGGCGACCGCGACCCCGACCGCCGCGCCGACCGCGCCGCCGGCCTACGACCCGTCGTGCGGGCCGAACCCGTGCGCCGACCCGGTCTACGTGGCGCCCGCGCCCTGCGCGCCGCCGCCGTGCGCGCCCCCGCCGACCTGCGGCGGCTGCGGCGAGATGATCCGCCACTCCGGCGTCCCCGTCCCGGTGCGCGCCGACGACACGGGCCGCTCGCCGCTGACGTCTGCGCTCGGCCAGGACGCGTGCAGCCCGGACGGCGTCTGCGCCTGCCACTGCGGCAAGATCCCGTACGTCCACTACGTCGAGGGCCTCGAGTGCGACGTGTCGACGTACCGCGTCGGCAACGGCCTCGTCACGGTGCGCCCGGCCAGCCGCGTCCGCGTCCACCGGCTCCCCGACGGCAGCCTCCAGATGTGGGCGCCGAACATCGGCCGCGACCTCGCGCTGATCGAGCTGAACGACAACCAGTTCGGCTACATCGGCGACGACGGCTTCATCGTCATCAACTGCCTCGGTCAGATCGAGTACTTCCGCGGGCTGGTCCACCTGTACCCGCGGCACGACACGCCGTACCGCCAGACCAACCCGCCCGGCGACGACAAGAACGTGTCCGAGGACGCGATCGATCTGCCCGGTCCGAAGCAGGGGAGCGTTCGATGAGCTCGGTCGTCTCGCGTTCGAGGGTCGTGGCGGTCGCGGGGCTCTTCGCCCTGTCGGCCCTCGCGTTCTCCACGGTCTCCCGCGCCGACGGCGAGGATCCGTCGGCGGTCTCCGGCGGCGGCGCCGGCACCGGTCTCGGCGCCCGCGTCGCGGGTCCCGTCCTGCCGGGCGTCGCGCCCCGCTTCGTGGACGCCGGCATCGCGAGCACGGGCTCGCTCGGCGTCGGCGGCCCGGTCGCGCGCACCCCGGTCGAGGGCCGCGTCGTGCGCACGTCGCTGGCGGTCCCCACGTCGCTCGGCACCCCGACGACGGAGCAGGCGATCCCGTACCGCGTCGAGCCCCGCGACGCGAACGGCAACCCGCCGAACGCCTGGGACCTCCCGCCCGAGGAGCCCGACCCGCGTGACTTCGAGCGCGCCGGCACGTTCGACGAGATCGCGTCGCCGCACTACGAGATCCGCGAGGAGATCTGGAACAACCCCGAGGACCTCGTGACCAACACGGGCCTCTCGCGGTACGGCGGCGTCGCCTACGTCCCGTTCTGGGGGCGCAACACGCTGCGCTGGGGCCGGCTCTCGGTGTTCCCGTTCGCGCACGTCGAGGGCGTGTGGCACAGCAACCTCGGCGAGGGCAGCGACGGCGACGGCGACGGCGAGGAAGTCTTCGAGATCATGGCGAGCGTCGGCGCGCTGGGCGAGTACTGGGCGCCGGGCGGCAAGACGAAGCTCAAGGCCTCGATCCGCGCCGACTACCACTGGTACGACACGCTGTACGACGACGCGATCACCTACGTCGGCGGCGCGGCGGTCGAGACCAAGCTGTCCGCGTACCACACCATCGAGGTCGGCGGCGAGGTCGAGCGGGCGCGGCGCGCCTTCGACCTCGACACGACGCTCGGCGCCGACGAGAACATGTTCGACCGCGAGTCGGTGTTCGTGAACGGCCGCTGGGACCGGTTCATCGCGAACGACCTCCGCCTCGAGGGCGGCGCGTCGTACTCGTGGATCGACGAGCTCGACTCCGACGTGAACGGCGGCGACTACGAGGAGCTGAACGCGTTCGCGCGGCTCGGCTGGGCGATCATGCGCCACGAGTCGTTCGCGTACGTCGAGGGCCGCTACGAGGAGCGCAACGCGTCCGACGACAGCGACGCGTCCGACCTCGACCACGCCTACGAGGTCCGCGTCGGCGTGAACGGCATCCAGCCCCACGCCCGCACGCGGCGCGTCGTCGGCAACATCTACGCCGGCTGGCGCACCGAGGAGTACACGCCCTCGGACCAGCCGGGCAGCTACGGCCGCGGCCGCGACACGGAGGCCGACCTCCTCACCCTCGGCGCGGACCTGACCTACCGTCCGTCGCCGTACACGAGCGGCTACCTGTCGTTCCAGCGCACGAACGCGTTCTCGGCCGTCGCGAACTACAACACGGTCGACGCGCTCACCCTCGCGGTGACGCAGAACCTGTCGCGTCGCGTCGTCGGCCGCCTGGCCGTCTCCGGCTCGCGCATCGAGCCGCAGGACCGCAGCGAGTCGTGGCGCGTCTCGGCGGGCGCCGGCATCCGCTGGGTCCTGTCCGACAACGTCGACGCGACGGCGGACTACGAGTACATGCACCGGTTCGAGGGCGGGGGGTACGACGAGGCCGACGCGCACCGCGTGGCGGTGGGCCTCACGTTCCACCTCCGCTGACCGCCGTCCCGGACGGCGTCAGGCGGCGGGGTGCCCCGACCGCGCGAGGCGCACGGCGACCGCCGCTCCCCCGGGGGCGGCGGTCGTCGCATAGAATGGCGACGCATCGGGTGGTGCCGCTCGGCGCGGCGCTGCAGGGCGCGGCGCCGCATCGAGTGGGCCGTTCGCGGCCGAGGGTGCGGGGCGGGTCGCCCCACGCGAGCCTCGACCGCGCTCGTCGGAGGTTGCCGTCATGCGCGCGTCGCCGCTCGTCTTCGCCCTGGGCCTGATCCTCGTCGGCGCCGGCGCGCGGGGGGCATCGGCCGCCGACGCCCCGCTGCCGCCGCCGGCGCGCCCCGGCGCCGCGGGCTCGTCGCCGACGCCGCGCCCGATCCCGCAGGACCCGACGGCGCAGCCCAAGGCGCCGGGCCTCGTCCTGTCGGCGGACTACCGCCTCGCGCAGGGCGACGAGGTCGAGATCGAGGTCGTGCTCCCGAAGGCCGTCGAGGAGGTCACGACGAACCCCTTCAAGGAGGGGCGCCGCTTCATCGTCGCGCCCGGCGGGCGGCTCTCGGTGCCGCAGGTGAAGGACGTCGAGTTGATGGGGCGGTCCCTGGCCGAGGTGCAGCGCGACATCGTCGAGCGGTTGCGCGCGGCGGGCGTGGCCGAGAACCCCGACGTGTTCGTCCGGGTCACGGCGTACGCGCCGCGGTACGTCCGGCTCGTCGGCGCGGTCTACCGCAAGATCGAGGTCACGCCCTTCGGCCGGCCCAACCTCCTCACGGTGTTCGCCGAGGCCGGCGAGGCCATGAAGGACGTGGACGTCGGCGCGGTGACCGTGGTCACCGAGGGCCGCCCGGCGCGCCGCGTGAACTTCCGCAGCATCCTCGCCGCCGGCGGGGCGACGCCGGACGCCCTGCTCGACGCCGGCGACATCCTGATCCTCGAGCGCGCGGTGAAGGTGGAGCCCGCGGTGCCGGTCGTCTACATCGGCGGCGAGGTCGCGAAGCCCAACGTGTACATGCTGCAGGAGCCGGGCGGCTCGAACCGCCCGATCACGGTGCTCCAGCTGTTCCTCCGCGCCGGCGGCGCGACGCAGTACGCGGACATCAAGGACGTCACGCTGCGCCGCGTCGACGGCTCGGTGCAGCGGGTGAACCTGAAGGCGATCATGGCCGGCGCGGCGCCCGACGTGTCGCTCATCGCCGACGACATGGTCATCGTCAACGACTGACGCCGCGTGAACCCCGCCTCGCCCCTCGCCCTCGACCTCGAACGCGCGCCCGACGCCGGGCACACGGTCCGCGAGTACGTCGGCGCGATCTGGCAGCGGAAGGGGCTCGTGCTGCTGCTGGCGGTCCTGGGCGCGGCCGCGGGCTGGTGGCAGGGGCAGCGGTCCCCCGACGTCTACGCGGTCTCGACGCTGGTGGACATCCAGAAGCCGAAGCCGTTCGGCGGCGCGGCGCCCACCCAGGCCTTCGGCGAGTCGTACCACGAGAGCCAGCTCTACTACCCGACGAAGTGGTCGCTCCTCTCGAGCGGCACCTACGTCGAGCGCCTGTTCGCCTCGGTGGACGGCCCGGGCGGCCGGCGTTATCCGATGTGGGACTGGCTGACGTGGCCGGTCTACCAGGCGGGGAGGCCGGACTCGAACCGCGAGACCTTCGGCCCCGAGGTGCGCCACATCTTCGAGTTCGAGGCGCTCGTCGGGATCGGCGCGCAGGAGTTCCGGCGGCGGTACTCGTTCCGCCGGTACGGCTCGCACCCGTCGCCCTCGGCGCGTTATGACGACCCGTCGGACCTCGCGCGGTACCTCGCGAGCCGCGTCGTGGTGAAGCCCGAGAAGGGCACGACGCTCGTGTCGATCGAGCTCGAGGGCGAGGAACGCGAGGCCCTGGCGCCGCTCCTCAACCTGCTCGTCGAGGTCTTCTGGCGCGAGCAGCGGAGCGAGACCCAGCGCCGCCTCGAGCGCGAGCGCCGGTTCTGGGCGGTGAAGCGACGCCAGCTCGGCCGCGACGCGAACGACGAGGACGCCGCGACGATCGGCGACGAGCCCCCGAACCCCGCGGAGGGCGAGGACCCGGTCGCGAAGGCCGAGCGGGCCCTCAGGGAGTGGAAGCTCGAGAAGGGCAGCGGCGCGCAGCGCCTCGAGCTGCGGTCCGGCTTCCGGCGCGACCAGGTCGTCGAGGGCGAGGCGAAGCTCCGCTCCCTCGACGAGGAGCTCGTCGTCGCCCGCCCCGACATCGAGGCCCTCGTGCCCGGCGCGCGGCAGATGGCCGCCGCGGCCGACGCGGAGGCGGCGGGCGCGTCCGGCGGGCCCGCGACCCGCGAGCAGGCCGCGTCAGCGGCGCGGGCGACCGACGTCGCGTGGCTCCGCGCGCTCGACGGCGTCGAGGACGAGGCCCGGGGCCTCGCCGACAAGGGGCCCGCGGGCCGCCTCGAGGCCCTCGCGTTCGTGACCGCCGACCCCGCCGTGACGGCCGCGACCGCGCGGTGGCGCGGGTTCGTCGACGCACGGTCCGACCTCGCGGCCGCGGAAGCGCGCAAGGGCATCGTGGCGGCGGTGCGCGACGTCGTCCTCCGGCGGACGCGCGAGCTGCGGATCCTGCTCGGGCGGCGCATCGAGATCCGCGACCGGCTCCGCAACGACGACGCGGACCTCGACGCGCAGTGGAAGCTCTCCGAGGAGCTGAAGGGCCTGCAGGGGACGTACGACGGCCTGCGCGCCCAGCTCGCGAAGGTGGACGCGGAGCTCGAGCGGATCCGCGCGCAGATCTCCATCGAGAACGACGCCCGCCCCCTCAAGGTCATCGAGCTCGCGACCGACCCCGCGCGGCCCGTGAAGCCGAACCGCCCGCTGCTCCTCGGCCTCGGGGCGGCCGTGGGCCTGCTCCTCGGGCTCGGGTTCGCGCTGCTCATGGACTGGCTCGACGACACCGTCAGCGACCCGGACGACGTCACCCGCCACATCGGCGTGCCGGTGGTCGGCTCGATCCTCTCGCTGCCCTCGCGCACGGCGGACCGCGTGGCCACGGAGCAGCCGCGGTCGCCCGTCGCCGAGGCGTTCCGCGCCGTGCGCACGTCCCTCGAGTTCGCGTTGCCCGCCGACGGCAAGGGCGGGCGCGTGCTGCTCGTGTCGTCGTGCTCGCCGCGCGAGGGGAAGACGACCGTCGCCAGCAACGTCGCGATCGTGCTCGCCCAGGACGGCAAGCGCACGCTGCTCGTCGACGCCGACCTCCGCAAGCCGCGCGTGCACGAGGTGATGGGGGTGGACAGCTCGCGGGGCCTCTCGAACGTGCTCGTGGGCCGCGAGCGCCCCGAGGACGTCGTGCTGCCGACGGCCTACGAGAACCTGTGGGTGCTGCCGGCCGGCACGCTCCCGCCGAACCCGGCGGAGCTGTTGGGCCGCCCGCAGGTGAAGGCGCTGTTCGACGCGCTGCGCTCGTCCTTCGACCGCATCGTCGTCGACACCGCGCCCGTCGGGACCGTCACCGACGCGGCGGTGCTCGCGCGCGTCGCGGACACGATCCTGCTGGTCGTCGCGACCGGTCGCACGAAGAAGCGCTCGGCCGAGCACGGCGCGGCGCTCCTCGCGACCGTCGGCGCGCCGGCCACGGGCGTGATCATGAACATGGTCCCGCGCGGCAGCCGCTGGGCGTACGGCGGCTACTACGACCGCGGGACGCGCGGGTACTACGGCAGCGGCCGCGGCGACACGTCCGGCGGCACGGCCGGGACGACCCCGCCGCCCGCCGGCGGCGGCACCGCGCCGTGACGCGCGCGGGCCGAGGGACGCGACGGGCGCCCGCGGGGGCCGGCGCGCCCTGCCCGGCCCGTGGGGTCCGCGGCCGGCCGGCCGACGGCGCCTGACCCGTGGCCCCCGCACCCGACGCAGGCGCACGGCACGGGGCGGCGGGGGCCGTCGTGACGTGGGGGCTCGCGGCGCTCGGCGTCGCGGCCTTCGCGCTCGCGACCCGCGAGGCCGTCGGGCGCGAGGCCTGGCGCCGCGCGACGACGGCCGCGGAGGTCGCCGCGGCACGCGCGGCGCTGCTGCCCGACGCGGGCCTCGTGGTCCTGCCCCTCGACGGCGAGGACCCGGCCGTGTTGCGGCGGGCGCTCGCGCTGCGGCCGCGCGACCCGCGCCTGCTGGCGGCCCTCGCCGCGGCGGCCCCGGACCCGCTCGACGACGCCGCGCTCGCGTCGGCGGTCCGCGCGTCGGCCGTGGCGCCGTACGCGGGCGGCGTCGCCGACGCCACGACGTCGCGGCTGCTCGCGGCCGGCGAGGAACTCGCGGCGGCGGCGGTGTTGTGGCGCGACCGCGTGCGGCGGGCTGCCGCGTCCGCGCGACCGGACCGCGAGGAGCTGGCGCTCGAGGCCGCGCGCACGCTCGCGCGGGCGCGGGCCGTGCTCGGGGCGGTCCTCGCGGTGGACGCCGCCCTCTCGCCCACGACGCCCGGCCGCGCGCCGGTGACCGAACGCGCGGCCGTCGCGCGGCGGCGCCTCGCGGAGCTCGAGGAGGCGCCGTGAGCGCCGGCGCGCGCCCGCTCGGCGTCGGCCTCGCGTCGGCGGTGCTCGTCGCCGTCGTCGTCGCGGGCGGCGCGGCCGGCGGGGCCACGACGCCGTCGTTCGCGGCGGCGTTCGCGGCCGCGGCCCTCGTCGCGGCGGGCCTCGCGTCGCTGGTCACGCGCGACGTCGCGACCCCGCGCGTGACCGGCGCCGAGGCGGCGGGCCTCGCGTGCGCGGCCCTCGCGGCCGCGGCCCTCGTCCCGCTGCCGGCCGGCCTCGCCGGCGTGCTCGCGCCGCACGCGGCGGCGTCGCGTGCGGAGGCCGTCGGCGACGCCGCGGGGCCCGCGAGCCTCGACGCGGGCGCGACGGCGCTCGCCACGCTCGGGCTCGTCGCGTGGGTGTTCCTCGCGCGCGCCGCGCGGCGGCTCGTCGAGGCCGGCGGGGCGCGCGCGCTCGCGCGGGCGACCGCGGTCGGGGTCCTCGTGCACGCGGGGGCGGCGCTGGCGCGGGGGCGGTACGGCGAGGACGACCCGCTGCTGCTCGGCTGGGCCATGAAGA